>SPCL01000300.1 GCA_004525335.1 Thermodesulfobacteriales bacterium | reverse complement strand
TTCATATGAAATGGGTTTTGACGACGAGATTGAGAAGTCGGACGAAATTATTGAATCAGACGGAGTAAGAGTAGCTATTGATGAGCTAAGCTATCCTTATCTTGAGGGCAGCGTGCTGGACTTCAATGATGGTCTTAACGGAACCGGTTTTGGTATAAACAATCCTAACGCTACTGGTTCTTGTGGCTGTGGATCATCTTTTACTGCTTAAAATATAACAATCAAAATTTATTAATGGCTGGTTTGGGCGAATGTTCAAATCAGCCATTTTTTTTGCTGAACTTAACAACCTTAGTCCTTTCAGTTTATAATAATCCAAATTTTAAAATAGGTGTATCTTACTAAGAGAGAATTTATATACATAACTTGGTATAGGATACAAGACATGAGATTCGGCGTAGGTTACTACACAATGCAGTCCCCACCACATAAGAAAAGATCACATAAAGAACTATATGCTGAAATGCTTGAAGAAGTTGCAATGGCTGACCAGATGGGATTTGATTCGGCATGGCTTTCAGAACACCATTTTTTAGGTGACGGCTACTGTCCTTCACTTCTATTAACTGCCGCTGCCATCGCTGCCAAAACAAAAAACATTCGTATTGGAACAGGCGTACTGCTACTTCCACTACACGACCCAATAAGAGTAGCTGAGGACGCTGCTGTCGCCGACTTGATCTCTGGTGGTCGCTTAATTCTAGGAATTGGGCTTGGCTATAGGCAAGAGGAATTCGACGGGTTTGGAAGAACCTTAAAACAAAGAAGAGGACGCATGGAAGAGGGGATAGAAATCCTAACTAAAAGCTGGGGCGATGAGCCGTTTAGTTTGAATGGAACATACTATAAGCTTGAAAATGTTAATGTGACCCCTAAACCAGTTCAAAAACCAATACCTATTTGGGTAGGGGCTTTTACAGAGCCTGCTATAAGAAGGGCAGCAAGAATAGGTGCCCCTCTATTTATACCTGCCATTGGAGTAATACCCATCGTTAAATATCTCTTCAATATGCATAGTGAGCTTTTAAAAGAATATGGTAGAAATCCTGATGATTATGAAAAACCCTTGGTGAGAGAGATGTACATCTCAGATATGAAAGCTGATGATGCCTGGGAAAAGATCAAGGAACATGTTACCTATACAGCAAAGGGTTATGCTTCATGGGGTTCTATGGTCGATAGAGAGGGGAATTTATTGTCTGACCCGGATGATCCGATACTCTATGATATAGCTAGAGATCAGTCAATAATAGGCACCCCTGAAGAATGCATTGAGACCATAAAGCAGTATCAGAGCGAACTTCCTATAGATAATCTTATATGCCGCTTTAAATTCCCCGGTATTAGTCACGAAGAATCTATGAGGTCAATGAGGTTATTTGTTGAAAAAGTACAACCTCATGTTTCATAATCTAAATATGTTAAAATTTGAATTAATCGTTGATGCGGTAATGAAATAAAGAAGAACCCTTAATAGCACTGGAGAAGATTAGAAATGAGCAGACCTTCAAAATTAATGCTGGTACATGAACAGGCAAGGTCATACAATAAAATAAAATCAAAAGATATTGTTGATTCATTATACGAAGATTTTATACCTTACAATGAGCTAGAAGATTTCTCACTAGAACTGCAAGCTCCTTCCGGACAGATAATTGAGCTGGTAGATGACCCTGCTGTCATAATAGGAACCGGAGTATTAAAGAGTAACAATAAAAGGGTAGCTATCATAGCTCAGCAAATGCCTACAAGCGACGACGACCGTATGAAATATAACTTCGGACTTGTTAAGGCTGATGGATATGGACTTGCTTATAATATGATGGAGTACGCTGAAGAGCATGATCTAATGCTACATACCTATGTAGATACGATTGGTGGCGACCCTTTTGAATATTCAGCGGAAAAATTACAATCCTGGCTTATTTCATTCTGCCAATCAAAGATGATTTCCCTAAAAACCAAATCTATATCGCTTGTACTTGGCAGCGGTGGCAGCGGTGGAGCTATCGCATTTCAGCTGGCCCATAGAAGGT
>SPCL01000086.1 GCA_004525335.1 Thermodesulfobacteriales bacterium | reverse complement strand
TTAGGTCTCGCACATGCGCTAACCATCAAACAAACTATTACTAATGACAAAATTAGACTTCTGACTTTCATAACATCCTCCAGAAAAAAAATTTTAATTTGGTATCGATACAACCGCCTGTCCTTTAGTATATCAAAAACGTGTCAATAGAGCGAATTTATCAGCAATATACACATACAGTAAAAATCTAACGATATCCAGAATAATGATGTTGACTTTATTTTGCGAGAAAGCTTATAATAAGGACTTAAGTAGAGGCTAAATAATTTAGGGGCTGTCCTAGATAACAGAGAAAGGTTATCATAACAGTCATACGAAAGAGCAGATTAAACAAGGATATCACCTAAACGAATTTTTTCGCTCCCCTGGACTTCCGGGCAACTATAAGCTGGGGGCCTATTATCAAACCGGAGATTTTAATAATTTCACAAACCCTGGCTCTACTAAAAACGGCAACTTTGCTTTTATATCTTGCTAGATCAGATGATCTACAAGGAAAAGGGCGGAACAGGATTAAAAGCAGATCAGGGATTGAACCCTTTTGTCTCTTTACTTTTTGCTCCTGACAGTGAGATAAACACCTTCCCATTTTTCCTAAATGGTGGATTGGTGTATAAAGGTCTTATACCGGGTCGCGACACAGATTATGCAGGTTTTGCAGTTGTTTACGGCAAGTACAGCAATAAACTCGATAAGCCAGTGCCCGAACCTACAGAATTTAGCCTGGTTTCAGAAATAACCGGATCAGAAGATTTTGAAATGGTACTTGAATGGATGTACAAAATCCAACTCACT
Source organism: Thermodesulfobacteriales bacterium (assembly GCA_004525335.1). Classification (GTDB taxonomy): domain Bacteria; phylum Desulfobacterota_D; class UBA1144; order Nemesobacterales; family UBA2774; genus CR02bin9. The sequence goes on along the minus strand of SPCL01000086.1, from coordinate 7,989 downwards.
CAGTGGCTTAATATTCAGCCCGATATTCAGTATGTAATTAAGCCCGGAGGAACAGGGGATATACCAAATGCCTTAGTGCTTGGATTCCAATTAGGCGTTTCTTTATAAAATTATGCTGCTTCGTCTATCTCTTTAAAAACTTCTTTTGCCAGCCTGAGACCTGTAAGCGCAGCGGGGAATCCGGCATAGACTAATATCTGCATTAAAACCTCGACAATTTCTTCCCTGGTGCATCCGCAATTGAGCGCTCCTTTGATATGTACCTTGAGTTGATTAGGAGCCGTGCCTAGTGTAGCTAATGACGCTACAGCGGCTATTTCACGGGCCCTCATATCAAGTCCGGGACGAGATGCTATTTCTCCGAAAACAAATTCCATCAGATACTTCACCATATCGGGAGCTATATCTTCGAGGCTTTGTTTTGTTCTTTCAGCAGCTCCTGGGGAAATCTCTTCGAGTTTCTTTAACCCTTGTGTGTATTTATCGTCGGACATGTTTTCCTCCTGATCGAAATTGAAATACTAAATTTAGTTTATTGCTGATTTCAGTATACTTAGCTCTGCCTATACTACGGTCTACTATTAATTTTGTAAAGGAGAAATCATGCTGATATTAATTGCCAAATTTAAGGCGAAACCCGGGTGCAGAGAGCAAATGATTGCTCTAGCCAAAGAGGCTATTGAACCGTCCCGGAGTGAGGAGGGATGTATAATTTATGATTTCCTTCAAGACCCCTTCTCTCCAGATTCATTTACATTTTATGAAAAGTGGGGGAGTCGAGAAGACCTGGATCTTCATTTTGGAGAGCCTCATTTTAAAGAGTTCGCTTTAAAAGTCCCGGAACTGACAGTAGGTGAGCCTAACCTAATATCATATGAAATAGAAAGTGAAACGGAAATATCTTAATATCATTTAAGAACAAAAGGGAAATTATATGACAAAAAAATTCTTCTTAATTTTGATGCTTTCTATCCTAATCTCAGGATGCACAACTAACAACAACACACCTGAGGGCGGCACACAGAAAAATACAATCAATGTGAATATCGGTAACGAGCCTCCGACTCTCGACTGGTCGCTGGCGATGGATGGCACATCTTATAATATTTTAAATAATCTGATGGAGGGACTGACAAAATTTGACGACTCTCTTATTCCGCAACCGGCGCTCGCAGAAAGCTGGGAAATTAGTGAGGACGGAACAACTTATACTTTTAAGATAAGAGAAAATGTGAACTGGTCAGATGGGGAACCGCTAAGGGCCCAAGATTTTGAGTATTCCTGGAAGCGCATACTCAATCCGGCGACTGGGGGACATTATGCGTACTTCCTATATGACGTAGAAAATGCAGAGGACTACAATACCGGGAACATTAAGGACCCAACTAAAGTTGGAGTTAAAGCGTTAGACGACAGAACTCTAGAAGTAAAATTAAGAAGAAAAGCGTCTTACTTTCCAAGCCTCCTTGTATTCATGTCTACGTTTCCGATGAGACAAGACGTCGTTGAACAGCATGGCATAAAATGGACAGAGCCTGAAAATATTGTAACTGTGGGGCCTTATAAACTCTCATCTTGGCGACACCACGACAACATGTTAATTCAAATAAATCCAAATTATTGGGGGCCAAAACCTACTATAGAAAATGTAAATATGGTTATGAACGAGAACCCCTCCTCAGCTCTAGCGCTTTACGAGAGCGGAGAGCTTGATTTTGCCGATAGTAAAAGCATCCCGCCTTTGGAGGTTCCGAGACTAAAGGACCTAGACGATTTTAAAAGCACGCCTCAGTTTAGAACTAATTATATTGCCTTTAATGTAGAGAAACCGCCTTTTGATAATCCACTGGTTAGAAAAGCCTTCTCAGCATCAATTGATAGAAAAAGCATTGTGAATTTAATCCAGGGCGCAGGTATTACTACAAGCTCGTGGATTCCAAAAGATATGCTGGGTTATAACTCAGAAATAGGTGTAGATTTTAATCCTGAGCAGGCTAAGAAGTGGCTTGCCGAAGCAGGTTATCCTGATGGAAAGGGTTTTCCTGAAGTTGAGTTCTTATGGCCGGATGTAAGCTTTAATAGAGTAATAGCCGAAGCGCTGCAAAGCATGTGGAAGGAATACTTGGGAGTTAGGGTCAATCTTATAAATGAAGAATGGAAAGTATATCTAAGCACAATTAATACCAATCCGCCTGAGATTCACCGCGCCGGCTGGGGCGCTGATTACCCAGACCCACATAATTTCATGGGCCTTTTCACATGCAACTCAGGGAACAACAGAACCGGCTGGTGTAACAAGGAATATGACGCTCTCGTTGAACAGGCGGCATCAGAAACCGACCCAGAGAAAAGAGTTGTAATTTATAATCAAGCCCAAAAAATCCTTACTGAAACCGACTCTCCAATTGCGCCTTTCTATATTACAACTCAGCAGAACTTAATTAAACCATATGTAATTGGGCTCGTTCCGAACCCTCTGGATATGGTTTTATTTAAAAATGTATCGTTAGAAAATAAGGAAGAGAACTAATCAGCAACAACAAATAAAAAGGGGTGATATTTATACCACCCCTTATCTAGTTTTAAATTTGTATTTAGTTTAGACTATCAGCCTTTGAAATAAGGAATGATTTCCTTAGCATAGGTTTCAAGCGCTAGTGCCGGGTCAGGACTAAACCTGTAGAAAAGCACAAAGTTTTTTACACCTTTATCTATGTACTTCTCAATCTTTTTGATACAGTCTTGTTTTGATCCCGTAATAGTGAAATCTATAATAGCCTCTCTAGGGAAGAACTGCCCCAGCTCCCTGAATTTCTTCCTGCCCTCTTCATCCTGAGGGATAATATTAAAATAATTAAGCCCGTGATATTCTTCAGGGATATCGACGTCGTATCCGGCTTTTTTGAGCTGATCCTGCATACAAAGAACGTATTTAAACGGCTCTAGGGTTTTATAAGCTTCATCTTCGTTTTCGCCAAGAGATGTAAATACCCAAAGCCCGACATCAATTTCGTCTATATTACGCCCTACACCCTCGGCTCCTTCTTTAACAGTTGCAAGATACCGCGCATAAAGATCAGGAGTTAAATCAAACGGGAGCCATCCGTCCCCCATCTCACCTGTGAGCTTGAGCCCTTTGGGAGTGTGGGTAGCCATATAGATAGGGATCCTGTTTCTCTTATAGGGCTTTACCTGTAAAAAAGCTTCTTTTAGATTAAAGAACTCACCTTCAAAATCACAAGGCCCTTCTGTTGCCCATAGCATCTGCATAACAGTCATTGCCTCTCTTAATCTTGCAAGAGGTCTATTCCATTGAATGCCGTAAGCGTCTAAATTCATTGACTCACCAACTCCAAGGGTAAGCTTTACTCTGCCCTTTGAAATATGGTCAATTGTGGCTAGTCTTTGCGCAAATACTGCTGGATGCATTCTATGTGGATCCGAGACCGTTCCTAAGCTGATATTGCTTGTTTTCATCGCTGCGGCGGTTGCCACTGTCCAGGCCTCGTGCGCCTCAGTGGGAGATACAAATACAACGTGGTCCGGAAACCAAACACCATCAAAACCTAGCTCGTCTGCTTTCACTGAAAAATCTATTAATCCATCCAAATCAGCTCCCGGCATGGGAGCGGCAAGTCCGAATTTTATATCTTTTGCCATTTTGACACCTCTTTGATTAATTGTTCCCCTCATTATAAACATATGCGCGTATAAAACACAATAGCTACCGTTCAATATCGAGAATTATGATATGTAATTCTATGGAATTCGATTAAGGATTGATGTTATAATTCTTATCCTGAATATAAGAAGGAGGATTTATATGAAATTCGGCATCGGACTTTTCGGTATGCAAACACACCCTAAGCTTCCCTATACGCATCCGGAGCTTTATAAAAATACTCTCTCGCAAGTTAGACTCGCAGAGGAGCTAAATTTTGATTCAGCCTGGATTTCAGAGCATCACTTTTTGGAAGATGGCTATTGTCCCTCGCCGGCAGTTATAGCGGGAGCCATGGCAGCCGTTACATCAAAAATCAGAATCGGCACCTCCGGAATTATACTCCCGCTACATAACCCTGTTAGAGTTGCAGAGGATGCGGCAGTAGTGGACAACATATCAAACGGCAGATTCGACCTCGGAGTTGTGCTCGGTTATAGAAAGGAAGAATACGAGGGCATGGGCGTGCCCATGAGTCAAAGGCCCTCCCGTATGGATGAAGGCATAGAGGTGTTAGAGAAAGCGCTTGGCGGAGAAACATTTTCGTACGAAGGTAAAAGGCATAGTTTTGAGAACACTACCCTAACTCCGAAACCGGTCCAAAACCCTATTCCTCTGTATATTGGAGCATTCGAAGAACCGGCTATCAGGCGTGCCGGACGCTATGGTTACCCTCTACTTATCGGACCCGGAAGAACAGTCGAAATGGTCAAGGATACCCTTGGATATTACAACGATGAAGCGGAAAAATTCGGAAGAAATCCTGATTACGTAGAGCATATACTTTTAAGAGAAACTTTTATTGACGACGATAGAGATAAGGCAATCGAGGGCGGAAACAATTTCATTATTAGCATGTATAAATTCTACTTCACACTGGGTGTAAAAATGTTTGTCAGAGGTCAACAATTAAAGGATATTGACGACCCGTTGTTCGAGCATCTTGCAGAGGATAGATTCATAATCGGCACGCCTGATGACTGCACAAAAGAGATAGAGATGTACAGAGACGAGCTTGGAATAAGTTATATTTCATGCCGCATGGTCTTCCCTCAGGCAGCTCATGAAATGATATCAAGCTGTATTGAGACATTCGGAAAAGAGGTCATCCCAAACTTCAGATAATTAGCCAGATTGACCGTTTAGATTTTAACTAGCGGCTTGACACGTAATCAAAGATAGAGTTATTATGTAAATTCTGTTTGATAGATCTTTTAAAATTTATAGTACAAGGTTGCATTAAAGCTTAAAAGGGAAATCCGGTGAGAATCCGGTGCAGCCCACTCGCTGCTGTAAGTAGTCCTTAAAGTCCTTTGCATTATGTCACTGGAATTAATTCTGGGAAGGCGCAAAGGAGACCCGAGGCTACAAGCCAGAACACCTGCCTTAGTACTTAATGTCTTACTTTTCTTCGGGGGGAGAAGGTAAATGGGTATTAAACACATTCCGCCTCCCGGTTACTTAGTTAACCGGAGGTATTCATAATCAGGTTATTCCTAACTGCGCTTTTTATTTTCCTAGCTTCAATTACAATAGCTCAGGAAAATGAAGATCCGACTTTAGAAACTGTCATTGTAGAGGACACTCCAATTGAGCCTCCTCTTAACTATCCGTCCGCTTTTTCCACTGTAATTGAGCTTAAGAACTTTACCGGTGAATACAAAACTGCTGCCGAACTCCTATCATTTTCGCCAGGTGTAGTTGTAAGAGATTTTGGAGGATTCGGACAGCTTAAAACGCTCTCTATCCGCGGGTCATCAAGTGATCAGGTAGTCATTCTTCTAGACGGCGTAAGGCTAAATAATCCCCTGGGCGGCGGGGTCGATCTCTCCACAATACCCGTTAACTTCGTAGACAGATTTGAAGTAATAAGGGGCGGAGCTTCCGCCTTTGCAGGTACGGATGCATTAGGAGGGGTTGTTAATATTGTAACTAAGACTACGGATGAGCCTTTTACTTTTGGCTCTGCAACGTACGGCTCATATGAAACATTCACTCTAAATCTTGGAAGGGCTCAGAAGATAGGTAATTTCAGCTATTTGCTCTCCTTTGCGCATGCCCAAAGCGAAGGGGATTTTAAATTCAAGTCAGTCAATGACCTCACGCTTACAAGGATTAATAATGATTTTCATTCCGAGAGCTTCCTAACCAAACTCGCTTATGATTTTGATAACGGGTGGGAGATAAGCTTATTAAACGAGTTCTTCTATGATGACAGAGGGGTTCCAGGGCTCGGAGAATTTCAGCAGCCAAACGCAAATCAGAAAGATGCCAGGAACCTAACCAGCATTAACATCTCAAAAGAACAATTTGTCCGCCCTGAGCTTGATCTGAATATAAATCTTTATAATAGATTTGATAGCCTTGAATTCACCAATCCAACGCCGACTATTGGAGTCCCTATAGATACGCTGAGCAAGACATATGCATTCGGCGTCAACCCAAGGCTCACTTGGTTTGCTCCTTATAATCAGACGATTACTTTTGCTACTGAAGCTAGAGCGGAATTTTTAAGTGATGAAGATTTTGACAACCCACGGCGTTTTACATACAGCGCTTTTGCAAGCGATGAAATTAGTTTGTTTGACGAAATATTACTTATTAACCCTGTTTTGAGGTTAGATATTTGGTCAACTCAAGAAGAGGAAACCACTACTGATGTAGGATTTTCGCCAAAGTTGGGAATCATAGTATCTCCCAAGAAATATCTTTCATTTAAAACCAACATTGGAAGGTCATTCAGAGCGCCTAGTTTTGGTGAGCTTTTTTTTCCTGAAGAAGGTTTTATCGGAGGCAACCCCGATCTAAAGCCAGAGACATCTTATGATTTTGATATAGGTGTACTACTTTCCCATCCTAAAGCTGCTCTAGAAGTCACATACTTCAGAAACCATATAGACGATCTTATACTTTTTGTGTTCATCAGCGCTCAGAGAATCGAGCCTAGAAATGTGGGAAACGTTGACGAGCAGGGAGTTGAAACGAGCCTGATATTGAGACCTTTTGATTTTCTGGAACTTTATGGGGCTTATACATTTTTGTCTGGTGAGATTGAAGACACAGGAGCTCAGCTCCCTGGGAGACCACGTAATAAAGCCGATTTCCGAGCTGTTTTAAGTCATAGCATCGCTGCTGTATTTTGGGAGTCGCATTATGTAGATAGTATTCCATTAAGCGCATTTCCTAACTCAAAAACCACTGACCCAAGAACTACTCACAACATCGGTATTAAAGGGGAATGGAAAAGCATATTTGCATCTTTCGAAGTGAAAAACCTTTTCAACAATCTTGATGTTAGGGACGCGCTCGACTTTCCACTACCGGGAAGAACTTTTTTTGTAACAGCAGGGGTTAATTTTGATAAATAGAAAACAAACAACACAAAGGAGGAGAATAGGATGAGACTGTTATTAACAATATTTGTTTTTAGTTTTTTCGGAGCAGTTTTTATAGGTTGTGACAGCGGTGGCAGCGGTGGTGGTGGTTTTGTACCAACAGGGGATATTTTGGCAGTAGCCGAACGCGCCGGGCAAAACCAAACTATAAAAGTCGGCGGCACAGAAGGAGCAGTACCTCCAGGCAGCACGGTCTCTGTAACTAATTTAAGTACAAGTGAGACTCAGAATACAGTCGGTCTTGCAGATGGTAGCTTTGGCCCTACATTTACAGGAAACACAAACGATATGTTCAATGTTCTTGTAACAAATAATGGGAATGTTGTTATAGACATTGAAATAGGTGTAACGCTTCTAAGAAATGCTGTGGAAAGTGATCTGGCACAGCTCGGTAGTGTTCCTGCAGATATACAGATTAGAGGCAGCAGAGCTTATGTAATAAACGGCTTCTCAAATAATATTCAGATATTCGAATTAAACCAGAACCCTCCTCAGTTATTGTTTAAAATTGTAGTACCTCCGGATTCAAACCCGATTTCTATGGATTTCTTTGGAGATAACCAGGCTTACGTAGCAAATAACACCGGTCAAAGTGTTGCAGTCGTAAATATAAGTAACGGAGACTGTGAGACATTGATTGTCAGTGCAGAGGACCAGGGAACCACCATACCGTGTCAGAATGTTATTAACGTACCATCAAATACATTTGAGGAACCCGCTGGTGTTCTGACAGTAAATGATAAAGTTTATATATCTAACAATAACTTGGATGAGAATTTCAGTTCTAATGGGAATGGTTTTATAACTGTCTTAAGCACCGCTACCCAACAGGTTTTAGATACAATAGCCGCTACCGGTTCTAACACAACAAGT
>SPCL01000303.1 GCA_004525335.1 Thermodesulfobacteriales bacterium | reverse complement strand
ACTGAGGAAGCAAAAAATCAGCTAGAAAAAATCGTTGAAGAAAGAAAAAGAATGGGTGACTTCAGAGATAATCCAGATGTTCTCAAAGGATTCAAATCCTACATTGATAAGAAAGAATACGGCGATCTAGTTAGGATATCTGAATGAAAGGTCCAATCCAAAACAGCATTCACACTGAAATAGGTGAACATATAAATCAGTATTATAAACAAAATCTAATCGATTTAGAGCCATTATCTGGGTTGAATTTTCGTCACTTTCGATATCGACTAACAAATGGTTCTTTCTACAAAGTAAAAGAAAAAATTCGAAATAATATAGATTTTCAAAGGTCTCTCCTTGAAAATATGCCTTTGGATGTTTATTATTCAACTGCTACTTGGTTGAATCCACATATTATTGGAAGCAAACTTGATAATGATATTTTAAAAAACGTCATGCTAGGATGCGATCTGGTATTTGATATAGATGTAAATCAATCTATTAAAACCATAGAAGAGGCCAGACTACAAGCAATAAAAATATGCGATTTTTTAAAATCTCTTGATATTTCCATTCGCTATCACGCCTTCTCAGGTAGTAAAGGATTCCATGTGGTGTGTAACGATCCTTGGGTTTTGGAGATTGTTGAAGAAAACCCTAGAAAACGTGAGGTATCTGCTGCTGAGAAAAGAAAAGAGATAGTGGAAGAAGCAAAAAAAAATGGATTGCTATTCGATGAAAAAGTAACAATTGACACCAGAAGAATAATTCGAGTACCTTGGACAATAAACTCAAAGACAGGGTTTGTATGCACAATAATTTCGAAAAATATTCTCGAGTCAGATCTAGAGACAATATTTAAATTAGTTCCCTCCGTAGGATCAAACGCTCCCAGGATCTCGTATATTCGGGAAATGACAGACCCTTCGGTCTACAAAATCTCTGGGTCAAAGGGCCGTTTGGGAGTAAGGCCCAAACCCAACCCAAAGTTATGCTACTCTACTTTCTTTACCAGCAATATCCCTAAAACGACTTTAAAAATCCCCGTACTTGAGTTTGGGAACTGGGTTAGGATAGAAAAAATAGAATCCACGTTGAATGAGGTTCAAGAAAAATATGGTTTAGGAGACATCTATCTTTTTGCCGACAGTATCAGATACTGGGCTATTAGTCTCAAAGCACTATCCCAGAGGAGAATTGAAAAAATATTGGCGTCTACAGAGTCACTGAATTTGAATCAGTGTAAAAAATATGGATGCACATATACGAGGATTGGAAAAAGTATTGATGTAGAAGGAAATGTGGTTCAAGAGGAACCAAAATATCTAAAGTGCTATGAATCAAAACTACTTGGTCAGGCTAGTAGAACCCATTTCGAGTTCTTTTCCTCTTTAGGAGTCAGAGTCTCGGAAAAGGATGTTCAATTCTGTGGGGGAGGTAAGGAAAAGCTTGAAATTGTGCATGCGATCATCGAGTGAAATATTTAAATAATGTTTATTGAAGTTTCTGGGGTGAACTATTCTATGCCATGGTCTCCACCTAGTAAGATAATCGTACAGATTTCTCTAGTCGCGCGCGCATTTTTCGTCTAGTATTTTATCTTAAAATATACTAAGATTAATCGAATTAGGGTTACGCGCGCGCGTTAAAAATCAAGTTCTTTCTCTATGCTTCTCTGTTTATCCTTGTAGCTGTAAACCATTTCCTTTACATACTCGTAGAAGTTCTCCCATTCCGCGTTTTTACTTTCAAATGTCACAGCGTAATCGTTATGTACAAAGTCCGGGTTTCTTTGGCTAACATCGAACTTGATCCAACCAACGAATAAACCACGTTTCTTGAAGTTAATGGCCCGAATATCACTAAAGTGAAAGCTGTGGGTTCCATGAAGCCCGGCTAACCATGATGATAGGTTCCAGTAGGTTCTCTCAATCTCTATATGGTTCTCGTGTATTATCAGGTTCCCGTTGAAACCTTTTTTCTCAGCTATTTTCAAGTCGTTTACCCTACCCTACCCTTTTCTCTTATGATTT
>SPCL01000169.1 GCA_004525335.1 Thermodesulfobacteriales bacterium | reverse complement strand
TTTTTTCTTTACTTCTTCTAAACTTTTCCTTACTTTTAGTTCCAGTGTTTCTTTGTAGCTGTTTTCCAACTTCTTCCTTTCCTCAGGAGAAAATGTATCAAAAAATTGGTAATCTTTGGGTAAAACTGCGAGACCGAGAATATCAGCTTTAAAGTTTTTTGCTAGCAGTTCAGCATATTTAAGTGCTTCGAATGAGTCTTCTGATCCATCTGTAGCCCATAGTATTTTGCTAATCATCTGAGAATTCTCCTAAAAATGCTGCTTTATTTTAGAAAAATTTGGGTTGCATAGTGCCGATTATGGCCCCTAAGACTAATCCATACAAAATTTGGGCAACCCAGTAATAAACAACCACTTCATAGCCGTATTTTCTGAATTGAGGAAGAGGATGATCTTCATCTACAATTACAGTTAAAGTAAAACTAACTACACAGCCGTGGAAAAATCCTATTAGTCCCCCATATAAAGCAGAACCGTAGATCGTAAGGGGCTGAAATACACCTAACAACAGCAGATAAATAAAAGCTGAGGCAATACCAAATGCATAGTGTGCTGTGAATCCTCTTAATAAAGCATGATAGTATGATCCATGATATAGAGTGCCGATAGCCTTTATCATATCAACGTGTGTTTGTCTGATTTTACTAAGAAACTCAAGAAATAAGATTCTAATAGTAGTTGCCGCGATGCCTGCTAATAAAGTGATAAGAATATATTTCATTTGTATACTCCTTTATAGGTATTAGGCTTTTTCTTTATGGCTCGACAACTTAATCGATTCTTCTAGAAACGTTCTTAATACCGGTTTAGTCACGAATCCTACAAGCGAGTTTATCATCACCCCACCTTTATATATGAGGAGAGTCGGAACAGCATTTAGATTAAATCGTTCGGTAAATTCAAAGGAGTCCTCGTCAACCATAAATTTTACGAATTTCATCTTACTTCCCATTTCTTCAGAGAGATCAATTAAAATTGGTTCAATTCTCTTACACGGATAACAGTGATGCCCAGTAAAATATACTAAAACTGGTCGTTTAGATTTGAAGACTCTCCGATTGAAATTTCTCGTTGTTATTTCATCCATATTAATGATGCCTCCTTAGCATCAAAGTTCTAAGGCAATATTGTTATTTCTGGCTCTATCGCCTTTAATTTTGATTATCCGTTCTATCTCGTCGCAGGTCAGATGCTTTGTGTTTTTAATAACGAGTTTCGAGTTGGAGATAGTGCTGGCAGAAGCGAAATCCTGCAGCTCCTCGACGGACCAATCTGAGGCATCAACAATTACCTCAGGAACATATGACATTATTTCGATGACTTCATATTTTTGCCTATTCATTTTAACCTCCTAGTAATTGACATAAATTAACCATCAATTTTTAATTTAATGTGAGCTTTAGAACTTTAATTAATCCTTACTAATCATCATCACTCTCTTCTCCGGACTTATATGAAGGAACACTAAGTGCGCTCGTATCCGCGCGTATCTCCGGGTGGTTTATCTTTCCTCCCTGGTTGGCAGTCCAGGCGATTAGCCCTCCGCCAATGATAAGACCCAGCAAAGTTAGTATAGCCAGTACCTTTCCTAGTTTTGTGTAAAATCTCCTCGCCACCAAGGTTATAAAGGCAAGAACGCCGACGGCTTCAACAAATATGAATGCTAACTCGGCTGATTCTTCATGAGCTTCAATTAATTGCTCTGAGATACCCGGTAAACCTTCAATAATCTCTTCCGCTGACTCTCCAGTCAGGTAGGCGGGTATAGCCCACAAAGCCACTAAAATCACAAAGAGTAACGAGATGTTAATCATTTCGTTACTTCTTCGAAGCAGAGCGATAATTAGTAATAATATCACGAAACCGATCCCGACAAGCGGTATGTGATTTAACATCAAATGTAAATGAGCAGGATTCATAATCATCTTGAGATCCCTAAGCTAGATTTTTATATCTTGTATATAAAATTTTCTCTACCACTTAATACATGAACATTTGAGAAACGATTTACGAACTCGTGCTGAGATAAAATAGGGTAATTTCGTCTTACGGTTGTATCGCAACCTTAATAACCCCGTCTGTCTGAGATGAGAATAGCTTGTAAGCTTCTTCAATATCATCCAGTGAGAAACGGTGCGTGATCATTTGTTTAAGATCAACCCTTTCATTCTTTACGAGATCCATAAGTCTTCTCATTCTTTCTTTTCCGCCAGGGCATAAGGTAGAAACAATTCTCTTATCTGCTAATCCGAACCCAAAATCCTGATTTGGCACTCCTAAATTATGTAGCTCAGTTGGATAAACGCCCAAGCTTGAAATTGTTCCTCCTACCATGGTAGATTTGACGCAGTTTTCAAAGCTCTCCTGAAGACCGATGGCCTCAATCGCCACATCTACACCTCTACCATTAGTTATATCCATAATCTCATCTACCGGATTTGTTTTCTTATAATCGAGCACAATGTCGGCTCCCATACTCTTGGACATCTTCATTCTTTCTGGAACTGTATCGACACCTATTATCAGTGAAGCTCCTTTGAGTTTAGCTCCTGCAACGGCACTCAAACCAATAGGGCCTTGTCCGAATACCGCTACGATATCACCTACTTTGATATCAGCGCTTTCAGCACCTGAAAGTCCTGTAGAAAAGATATCTGTAGTAAATAGTACATCTTCATCTGAAAGCTCGTCCGGAATTTTTGCCAGGTTTGCCATCGCATTCGGGATCCTTACGTAGTCTGCCTGGCATCCATCGATCGTATTGCCCATTTTCCACCCTCCCAAGAATCCTCCGCACTGAGCCCAATGGGCTGAAAGACAGTACTCGCATTGACCGCAAGGCGTAATAGCGTTCACCGCGACGCGCTCACCTTTTTCATACCCCGTGACCCCATCACCTATTTCGTGTATAACACCTATCGGTTCGTGTCCGATAATTTGGCCGTGTTCAACCGGGTACTCTCCTCTCATTATGTGAATGTCAGTCCCGCATATGGTGGTAAGCGTTACTTTCATCACAGCCTCACCCGGACCTGCCTTAGGAATCGGACGATCTTCGAGCCCTATTTTATTCACGTCTTTTAATATGTTAGCCCTCATCATTATAAATCACCCCTTAACATTATTTACAATAATGTAGTGCAATTTTGATGCCAGAGACTAAACTTGTTCTATTTGGATTGACAATTTGGTTATTTTGATAGATTTATGAAAGGCAGAGCATTCTAATCAATGTCAGATTTCACGACATCTGACACATTATCGGGATATGCAATAAATAATATGGGTGATTAAATCTGGCCGTGGTTACTTCTTAATTCGATCCGCTGTAATCTGGTTTACACATGAGCCGCTTTTTTCAAAATCTGTAATATTGGACAGAGTAGTTTCTGAAATGGCCTCCAGAGCTTCACGTGTAAAAAATGCCTGATGTCCGGTTATCAGGACATTCGGGAAGGTAAGCAGACGTGCGAACAGGTCGTCTTGAATAACTTCGTTGGATAAATCTTCGAAGAACAGCTCTTCTTCCTCCTCATAAACGTCAAGTCCGAGATAACCTATCTTGCCTGACTTTAGGGCTTTAATAACAGCCCTTGTATCTATTACAGCGCCTCGGCTTGTGTTGATAATCAAGACCCCCGTTTTCATCTTTTTGAGGGCATTTGAATTGATGAAGTGGTGTGTTTCAGGGGTTAGCGGGCAGTGGAGACTAATTATGTCAGACTCTTTGAAAAGAGTTGTCGCATTTGTATAATTTACTCCTAATGCCTCACATTCAGGATTAGGATAAGGATCATAGGCTAAGACTTGGCATCCGAATCCTCTTATTATCTTAGCGAAAGCAGTACCTATCTTTCCGGTGCCTACAATACCGACATTCTTGCCGGCCAAATTAAAACCGAGCAATCCTTCGAGGGAAAAATTGCCTTCCCTGACCCTGGCATATGCACGGTGCAGATTTCTATTGAGCGATAATATTAGCGCTACCGTATGCTCGGCAACGGCCTCGGGGGAATACGCCGGTACTCTAACCACATTTATGCCAAGCTCGGCTGCTGAAACCAGATCTGCATTATTAAAACCCGCGCAACGAAGCGCCACCAGCTGGATTCCATACCCGCTTAGGGCTTTCAGAACATCAGCATCCAACAGGTCGTTTACAAAAACGCACACCGCTTTGAATCCGGAAGCCAATCTACTAGTTCCCCTGTTCAAATGCGGTTCAAAAAAAACCAGATCGTGACCGTAGGAACTGTTGGCAG
>SPCL01000165.1 GCA_004525335.1 Thermodesulfobacteriales bacterium | reverse complement strand
TTTATTGGAGGATGTAATAATGCCCCCTGAGAGCAGGTTTAATGGATTTAACCGCAAAACATTTAAGTTCTTTAAAGATCTTGAGGAAAATAATACGAGAGAATGGTTTGAAGAACATAGAAGTATCTTTGAGAAGAACGTAATGGAACCTGCTCAAGAATTTGTTATGGAGATGGGAGAGCAGCTTAAATCCATATCTCCTAAGATTGTGGCGATTCCTAAAACCGATAAGTCAATTTTCAGGATTTATAGAGACGTCAGGTTTAGTAAAGACAAGACCCCTTACAAAACTCATCTTGGTATTTTCTTTTGGGAAGGGCCAAGAAAGAAGCTTGGGAATCCCGGGTACTACTTACAACTCGATAAATCATCAATTTTGATCGCGGGCGGCTTGTATACGCTCCCAAACGATTTATTGAAACCGTACCGCGACGCTGTTAGCGACTCCCAAAAAGGAACTGAAATAGCCAAAATATTAAAAAAGGTAACGAAGAATACCTCTTACAAATTGGGCGGCACGCACTATAAAAGAGTCCCGAAAGGTTATGACCCCGGACATGCTAATCTAGATTTACTGCTTCATAACGGGCTTTATGTCTACTATGAAGGGCCGATCCCAAAAGAAGTATATTTCTCAGATTTCCTGGATTACTCTTTTGGAATATTCAAAGATATGCTGCCCTTGCACAATTGGCTAAGGGATAATATTAAATAATAAATTGACCGTTAATTGTTCTTGTTGTCGTAACTTTTGCGTGATTTTTCAACTTTACTCATATTAAGATCGCCCCATTTCTCAAGCTGATTGAATATAGGTATTAATGAATTGCCTAAGTCGGTCATTGAATAGACCACTTTGGGAGGTATCTCCATATACTGTTTTCTGTTTATAATGCCGTCCCTCTCAAGTTCACGCAGCTGCTGAGTTAACATTCTTTGTGTTACCTCCGGGATCAACCTCTTTCCCCGAAAGAAGCGTTTTGGAATACGGATAATGGGGCTATGGCCGTGTTAATGTATGATGATCTCAGAAAATCAGATTCGCCGAGACAAGCTTTGCTGGATTATCTGGAAAGCGCCTATCGGGCAGGGGCCAAGCGGGCAAATTGGGATTTAGAAGAGTTCGAGCTGAGCGCTACTGCTTCAAAATGATAATTGCACGAGTTTGTTTAGATAAAGACGGCGAATCTCGTTTTTAAGAGATTGATAAAACTAAGAATTTCCTTTTTGAATCCTGAGTCCCTATTTTTCCAACTAAAGAGTTGACACAAGTAGTTTAAAATCTGATATTGTTTGTAATGGGTTTATTAACTTTGTCCTATATAGACGGAGGTTTATTAAATGATTGATCTATACACATCGACAACACCGAACGGCAGAAAAGTCTCCATTATGTTAGAGGAAATAGAACTCCCTTATACTTTAAAACATATTCATCTCACCAGAATGGAACAAAAAGAAGACAGGTATCTGGAAATTAATCCCAACGGTAGAATCCCAACGATCGTGGATCACGATAACGACGACTTCGCTGTATTTGAATCGGGTGCTATATTGATATATCTGGCTGAGAAAACAGGAAAGTTTCTCCCAACCGATATAAAAGGGCGCTCCACGGTAATACAGTGGCTCATGTTTCAGATGGCGGGGATAGGCCCCATGCAGGGGCAGGCCAATGTTTTTTACCGCTATGCGCCTGAGAAGATTGAATATGCTATCTCACGTTACCAGCGGGAGACCAGGAGACTTTATGAGGTTCTGGACAATCGACTTAAAGATAACGAATATCTTGCCGGAGACTTTTACTCTATTGCCGATATGGCTACATATCCCTGGATTACGCTTCACAATTGGGCCGGGGTCGAGATGGACGATCTCGCAAATCTAAAAAGATGGAAAGAAATTATTGCAGAGCGTCCTGGTGTGATACGAGGTATGAACGTTCCTCAGTCCAGGCAGCGTAGTGTTAAGGACGCTGAGGAAAGAGGCTCAACCATGTTGGTCTAACTTCTCGTTAGGTAATGTCGCAATGATTCTGAAAACTTACGGAGGAAATAGATTTGAAAAATTTAAAAGTTGATGTGGCTGTAATTGGCGCAGGAACTTCGGGAATGATCGCATTTCAAAAAGCCTTGGAGCATACCGAAAATGTAGTTCTTATTGAGGGTGGACAGTACGGTACTACTTGTGCCAAGGTAGGTTGTATGCCGAGCAAGCTGCTTATATCTGCTGCGGAAGCGGCTCATTCAATTAAAGAAGCTCCGGGTTTTGGTATATACCCAAATGGAGAACCCACAGTAGATGGAGTAAAGGTAATGGAGCGGGTTCGAAGTGAAAGGGACCGTTTTGTAGGATTCGTCTTAGATTCAATTGAATCAATTCCGCCTCAAAATAAAATAAGAGGCTATGCCAGGTTAATTGACGATCACACGCTTCAAGTGGGCGACCACACTACTGTTGAAGCAGCGTCTGTTGTTATTGCAACAGGCTCGTCGCCGTCAATTCTCCCTATGTTTGAGGAAGCAGGGGATAGATTAATTGTGAGCGACGATGTCTTCTACTGGGAAGATTTGCCTGAATCTGTGGTCGTTTTCGGAGCAGGAATTATAGGGCTTGAGATCGGACAGGCGCTTCATCGTCTTGGAGTAAGAACAAAGATTCTAAGCAAATTTGGATTGGTTGGACCGCTTAATCATCCGGAAATAATTGAATATGCGGACCATACTTTTCAAAATGAATTTTATCTTGATACAGATGCCGGTACTTTGGATATTAAGAAAGTTGGCGACCGGGTCGAGGTTACATTTAAAGATTTAGACGGTGTCCTGCAAAACGAAAAATTTGACTATCTACTTGCTGCGACCGGAAGGACCCCTAATATAAAAAATCTAGGGTTAGAGAATACAAGTTTGGAACTCGATGAAAGGGGAGTTCCTATCTTTGACCGCTACACACTTCAATGCGGAAATAGTTCAATCTTCATAGCAGGGGATGCTCACAACGACCTTCAGTTGTTGCACGAGGCTGCCGATGAGGGACGAATTGCAGGAGAAAATGCGGCAAAATTCCCCGAAGTTCATGCAGGACACAGAACAAGTCCGATAACGGTAGTATTCACGGATCCACAAATAGCGCTTGTAGGCAATAGCTATAATCAGCTAAAGGAAACTCCCAATTGCTGCTTTGTAACCGGTAAAGTTTCTTTTGAAAATCAGGGACGAAGCCGTGTGATGCTTAAAAATAAAGGAATTTTACATATCTATGCAGAATACGGTACTGGAATATTTCTGGGAGCTGAGATGTTTGGCCCTCGTGCTGAGCATATAGCTCATTTACTCGCCTGGGCTCGTCAGAAAAGGATGTGCATACCTGAAATGCTGGAAATGCCATTTTATCATCCGGTGATAGAAGAGGGCGTCAGAACTGCGCTCAGAGATGCCAATCAGAAACTTCATATGGGACCCGGGCTTGATGAGACGAGTGTCGAATGCGGCCCAGGAATATAGTTTGTTTTGATGCAAAGTAGTCATTAAGCTCTTATGCATATCAACAATATCGTTAGGAGGTCAGGGATATGAGATTGGAAGGTAAAACAGCATTAATAACCGGGGGTGGAGACGGAATAGGAAAGGCAACAGCGCTTCTTTTCTGTGAAGAGGGGGCCAAGGTCGGGATCATGGGAAGGACCGGATCAAGACTCGATGAAGTTGTTAAGGAAGCCAAAGGGCCTGGTGAGATCTCCGCATATCAAGGTGATGTTTCTAAGGAACAAGATGTGAAAAGAGTAGTAAATGATATTTACAAGAAGTACGGAAAAATAGACATACTCTTTAACAATGCTGGAATTTATGAAGGCGGGTGTGTTGTAAAAACATCGATCGAAGTTTGGGATAGGACTATGGATATAAATGTTAAGGGCGTCTTTCTTGTCAGCAAATACGTGGTTCCCATAATGTCTAAACACGGTGGCGGGGCCATTGTTAACAATTCCTCAGTTCTTGGTATTGTTGGTATGGAGAACTGTGTTGCCTATAACGCATCTAAGGGTGCAGTGAGACAGATTACAAAAAGTATGGCGCTTGACCATGCGAATGAAAATATCAGAGTAAACTCTGTTTGTCCCGGATATATTAAGACTAAAATGGACCCTGAATTTATGGGCAACCCACCGGATGCTGAAGAGCAGTTGGATAAAATTGCAGCAGGAATGATTCCACTTGTGAGACGTGCTGAAGCTGTAGAAGTTGGGCACGCTGTATTGTATCTTGCAAGCGATGATGCTAGATATGTGACTGGTTCTGATTTGGTAATCGACGGCGGCTGGACAACGGTTTAATTTAATCTCCGCGACAATTAATTCCAGAACGTGATTCTGATCAAGGATAAATATGGACAATGTATTTACTTTAGAAG
>SPCL01000243.1 GCA_004525335.1 Thermodesulfobacteriales bacterium | reverse complement strand
TGCAGTAATTAGCCTAACATTAACTGAAATCTCTTTATTGCTCCCAAGGCGGTGAAAGGTGCCGCTTTGCACCACTCTTAATACCTTTGCCTGAAGTGATAATGACATGTCCCCAATTTCATCAAGGAACATTATTCCTCCGTCAGCTTCTTCAAACTTTCCTTTTCTAGAAGTATCAGCTCCAGTGAAAGCCCCTTTCTCATAGCCAAATAGTTCTGCTTCTAAAAGGCTTTCCGGAATTGCTGCACAGTTGAGAACTACAAAAGACTCTTCCCACCTAGTGCTTACTTTCCAAACAGACTCTGCAACAAGCTCCTTTCCTGTACCGCTTTCTCCTGTAATAAGCACCGGTACATCTACTCTGCCTACTTGTCCGATAAGCTTGCAGACTTCTTGGAGCATAGGAGAGTCTCCGACAATGGCGCAACTAACGCTGCTTCCCAGGGCATCTCCAGCGAATTCTAACAATTCCCCCTTTGTTTCAAGGCCAATTCCTATAGCTCTTTTTACTGACTCGATTAACTTTGGACTATGAAGAGGCCCGATTATGCAGTCGAAAGCCCCAAAAGTCATAGATTCAATTAAATACCTGGCACCCTTTTCCTCGGTCAGTACTATAACAAATGAATGTTCTTTAAGCTTGCGAAGGGCGCTTAATCCCATTGTGTCGACATCTAATAACGACACTTCTGGGTTACTAGCTTCAGTTACGTCACCCTTAACGGATAATTCAGCTAGACCGTTAAGGATATGTCGAATTCCTTCAGATAGACTTGAATTATTTGTGAATAGGGTAATATTAGTACTCATTTGATGCTCCCTGTGTGTAACAAAAGTATACAGGTTGATCATTATGTGATCAAGGTTGCAATAAAAGTTTGTATTATTAGCAGTTAATACGGGACTTTTCAATCTGGCATTTAAATTGCATCGTTACATGGGATAATTTAATCATAATATTTATAGTCTTTTTACAGAGGATATAAAATAATTGGATCTTGTACTTATATCAGCAATTATACTTGCGGCTTTTCTTGCACTAAATATAGGAGCTAATAATTCTGCTGCGTCAATGGCTACAGCCTATGGAGCAGGGGTTAGAACCAAAAGACAAGCTGTAATTATTATTGCCGTATTTGCCTTATTAGGGGCCTTAATTGCCGGCGCCCCGGTGGTAAAAACTCTTGGGAACGACCTCGTTCCGAGCGAGGTACTATCATCACATATAGGGCTTGTTTTAATTATATTTGTTATCGCGTCAATCTTTGTAACTTGGGCCAACGTTGCTAAGGTTCCTATTGCTACAACTCATGCAATTGTATGCGCAATCGCTGGAGTAGGGCTCTATTCAAGTGCACTCAATACGGATAAATTTTTTGAGATACTCATTTGGTGGGTAGCTACCCCTTTAGTGGCCTGGGTTATAAACTTCCTGATGGCTAAATATCTTTATTTCCGTACACTGAAATTTTTAACAGAGCGTTATTCTGAAAAGTCTATAAATCGGATTCTTATGCTGATGATTACAGTCTCGGGAACTTTTCTCGCGTTCTCTGCCGGGGCTAATAACTCGGCTAATGCCGTAGGGCCGCTAGTAGGGTTGGGTTTGATCGGTTCTTACCAAGGTGCTTTAATTGCGGGTGTTGCTATGGGAGTAGGGGCAATCTTATTTGGAGGCAGGGTGCTTGAAACCGTAGGTAAAGAAATTACGGAGATCTGTATATTAAGGGCGGTATCGGTAGAGTTTACAGGTGCCGGGCTCATACTTCTTGCTTCATTCTCTGGGATTCCGGTATCTATAGCAGAGATCGTTACGTCAGGTATAATAGGATTTTCGTGCGCACAAAAGGGCTTTGGAGTTACAGCACGTAATAAACACGTTATGCGAATCGCGTTTTTCTGGATAGTAATTCCATTTGTAGCAATAGCGATGGGATATGTATTGTCATCACTGTATTTCAACTATAATGTTGGAGAATTCATAACTATGAATTTTGGACTTTAAGAGGTTTTTATAATATAAGCAGTTCATATGGGAACAAAGAGAATATGACTAATAACGTCAAGAAAAGGTTTACAGCGGAACAAGTACTGGAGCTTAACCTTAAATTTGAAAATAGCAGCACTCAAGAAATTCTTGAGTGGGCAACATACCTGCATCCCCGGATTGCTCTGGCAACCAGCTTTCAGGCCCAAGGTGTAGTCCTGATAGATATGTTTCTGAAAATCAATAAAAAGGCCAGGATATTTACTCTCGACACAGGAAGGCTTAACGAAGAGACCTACGAAGTCATGGATGCAATTAGAAGCAGGTATGGGGCAAATATTGAAATAGTTTTCCCGGATAAAAATGAAGTTGAGGAAATGGTAACTACACACGGCCCTAACTTGTTTTATAAAAGTAAGGACAAGAGATTTCTTTGCTGTGATATAAGAAAGGTTAGGCCGCTTGACAACTATCTGCCAAACCTAGATGGATGGATTACCTCTATAAGAAAAGACCAAACGGAAAACAGAGCCGAAGCTAAAAAGTTTGAGTTTGATAAGCTTCATGGTGGACTTCTTAAGATTAACCCTCTTGTTGATTGGTCTTCAAAGCAAGTATGGGATTATATAAAAGAGCATAATGTTCCCTATAACAAACTACACGATATAGGTTATCCGAGCATAGGGTGCGCTCCGTGTACTCGTGCAGTAAAAGACGGAGAAGATCCCAGAGC
>SPCL01000118.1 GCA_004525335.1 Thermodesulfobacteriales bacterium | reverse complement strand
GCATATTCAAAGAATCTTCTATTTCCACATGGGAACTGTATGGGTTTCCACGGTGGCATTCATTATTGTTTTTATAGCGAGCATTATGTATTTGTGGAAGGGCACAAGAAAATGGGATATTTTAGCATATTGCTCAGCTGAGCTCGGAGTATTATTTTTAACCCTCACCATAATCACGGGAAGCGTTTGGGCTAAGCCAATTTGGGGCACCTGGTGGACTTGGGACCCTCAGCTCACGACTACTTTCATTCTTTGGATACTCTATATTGTCTACCTAGTTTTAAGGTCAGCAGCAGGAAATGACACGAAAAAAGCTAAATATGCAGCAGTTTTTGCCATAATTGCATTTATTGACCTTCCTCTCGTTTACTTATCGGTAAGAGTAATGAGAGGCATATCTCCAGTTGTATTTGGCCCTGGCGGGGGTGGGATAGCTCCTGAGATGATGAATGCTCTTCTTATCAATATGGCTGCATGCACACTCCTATTTATACTCCTTCTCCTAGAAAGAATTGATCTTGAGCGTATGAAAGACACTGTTGCACGACTAAAATTAAGTCAGAACCAGATCAATACAGAACTTGAACTAATTGCAATTAAAACATTAACATTAAGTATGTAACATGCTGATATTGTGGAATTATTCACATAATCAAGCCAGTCAATAGTTAAAGTAAGAATTCTGGGAGGCTAATTGAACATCACTCCAACCACTCTTAAGATTTTCTCTATTATCGCTACCCTATTTGGACTTTTTATATGTTTTTTTGGCTATAAAATTTTCAAATTAGTTTTAGCTGTTGCCGGATTCATTATCGGCGCGTCATTCATAGCAGGGGTTGGTTTTACCCTAACCGATGGCAACGAGATACTTATTATTTTAATTGCCGGCATAGCTGGCGGCTTAGTGGCTGCCGTAATTTTGTTATTCCTTTATTCTGCTGGGGTCTTTCTCCTAGGGGCTTTGTTTGGAATTTCAGTATTCTCAGGAATCCTTATGCTGATCAATATTGATACAAGCCCTCTACTATATATAATGCCTGCAATCTTGGGGGGAATAATCGCATTGTTGCTACAAAAATTCATGATTATACTTATTACCTCTTTTGCCGGGGCCTGGATAGCCGTTATAGGCACTCTTTATGTTCTTAATAGCAATTTTAACCCTTTTACTCCTGAATTTATAAATAATATCAGTGAGATTGACACATATAGGATATTATTAAGCTTGATAGCACTTGGGGGACTAGGGTTTGTGGTTCAATATATAATCTTCCCTAAGAAGGAAGAGAAAACCTCAACCGTAGAACATTCAAGCGAACAAGATGACTCAGATTAAGAGACAGGGATAAGGGCTCCCAACTAATAGACTTTTCCACCCCGGACACCCACTTTGTACCCGGTGTACCCGATTCAGCGTTTTTCTTCATATAAACTACGCTTTTAATGTCGGAAATGGCAGGTATTCTATTTTTGAGATTAGGATATGAAAAGAAAATTTTATTTTACGGTATTACTATTTTTTATTGTCACCATGACTGGCTATCAATCTCTTGCCCAAGAAGAGAAGAAGCTTAGTTTCCCTATATCAAATGTCCAAGAGATAATTACTCAGTCAGGCGTTGTGATTGATACAGAAATCACTACAGATAACAATGGATCGCTTTTAATCAATACTGATAAGGCTATTAAAGTTGAACTGTTTGAAATAGACAAGGAAGACTTTAAAAACAAACGCTTAACATATAAAGCTCAAATACGC
This sequence comes from Thermodesulfobacteriales bacterium, assembly GCA_004525335.1. GTDB lineage: Bacteria > Desulfobacterota_D > UBA1144 > Nemesobacterales > UBA2774 > CR02bin9. Next base: position 4,672 of record SPCL01000118.1, on the reverse strand, counting down.
TCTGAAGATCTTACCGGTACTGAGGATTTAAGAGGTATTTCATATATAGAATTAATTGCATCATTTCCAGATGGAGAAGAACTTATATCGCGTGGCCCAAGAGTCCCTGTATCTGGCACGACTGATTGGAGACCCGCTGAGACCGTACTATATATTGACAAAGGGAATGCACCTGAAAATGTTAAGCTAAACCTTATAGTAGAAGGGCAAGGGAAAGTATGGCTAGATGCTGTTAAACTTGAAGCAATCCCACTTAGGCTAAATTATCTGTTTTGGGGATATCTAGTTGCTTGGATAGTACTAATAATTTATATTTATGATCTACTAAGAAAAAACATACAGTTGAAAAAAGAGTTAGAAGCGTTTTCGTAATTGAGGGTCAATAGATGCTTAAAGGAAAATTGAAATTTATTGTAGCGATAGCAGTAATTGCTCTTACTGTGAGTTATCTCGTTTATGGTGGAGTAAGAGACACTATGGTTTATTACCTCACTGTGGAAGAGCTTATGGCACAGGTGCCGGCTGTCTACGACACTAAAGTAAGAGTATCTGGAACAGTAGTTCCGGGTACGATTATAAAAGACACTAACAGCGCGCTCAAATTTCAGATTACAGACGGCACTCAAAACATTGATGTGACTTATGAAGGTATAATTCCCGATATTTTCGCTGACGATGTTGAAGCGGTGGTAGAAGGCGTATACGCTAAGAATGATGTATTTGAAGCCGATATTCTTCTCGCAAAATGCCCAACCAAGTACGAATCAACAGATTCTCTCTATGAGAATAAGGAAGCTTCAAACTAAATGACAGAAACCGGAAGTATCTCAATATTCCTAGCGTTCATTATCTCTATCTATGTTCTGGTAGCATCCATCTACGGAGCAAGAACCCGCAAATGGGACTTTGTAAGAAGCGCTGAAAACGGAGCCATTGCTGTATTCGTTCTATTAGTAATAGCAACTATAGCACTCGTACACTCTCTTATTAATCTTGACTTCAGCTTAAAATACGTAGCCCTAAACACCAGCACCGATCTTGCAACTATATACAGGATAACTTCTCTTTGGGCGGGGCAGGCGGGCTCACTCCTGCTATGGTGCCTTGTGCTTTCAGTTTATACAGCAATAGTTGTTCTTCAGAGTAGAAATAAGGACAGACAGCTCATGCCGTATGTTCTTGCAACCCTTGCCACTGTGTCAATCTTCTTTATCTTTGTAATAGCTTTTATCGAGAGCCCTTTTGAAAAACTCCCCTTTATTCCAAAGGAGGGAAGGGGGCTTAACCCCATACTTCAAAACGCCTATATGGCCATACACCCTCTTACGCTTTACGTGGGATACGTGGGTGTCACGGTTCCGTTCGCATTTGGAATGGGGGCGCTCCTTTCAGGAAAACTCGGGGACGAGTGGATAAGGTATTCACGCAAGTGGGCTCTAGTTGCATGGACCTTCTTGGGTATCGGTCTTCTTTTGGGAGCCCGCTGGGCTTATCTCGAGCTTGGGTGGGGAGGCTACTGGGCATGGGACCCTGTTGAGAACGCAGCCTTTATGCCGTGGCTGGCGGCTACCGCGTTTATTCACTCCGTAATGATCCAGGAAAAAAGGGGCATGCTTAAAAAGTGGAACATGTCGCTAATAATTCTGACCTTCTTCCTTGCTATATTCGGAACCTTTATCACCAGAAGCGGGATAATATCTTCTGTACACTCTTTTGCCCAGTCCGACATAGGTCCTCTGTTTTTAGGATTTATCGCATTTATACTTCTTTTTTCCTTCGGCATGTTTCTCTACAGAATTAATGACCTTGAAACGGAGAACAGTTTTGAGTCTATATTGTCCAGGGAAAGCGCATTTATATTTAACAACCTACTTTTCTTAGGAGCCGCTTTCGCGGTTTTTCTGGGAACGATATTCCCTATATTATCTGAAGCCGTGACCGGGAGTAAAATCTTAGTCGGCTCGCCGTATTTTAACCGGGTTAATGTACCAATCGCGCTTGTACTCATATTCCTGATGGGAGTAGGGCCTCTAATTTCCTGGAGAAAAGCGTCGTTTAAAAATCTGGTTAAAAATTTCCTCATTCCAATATTGCTCGGAATCTTAACCGTTATAGTCCTCTTAGCTCTGGGAATGAAAGATGTTAAGGCTTTGATCGCTTTTGCATTATGCGCGTTTGTGACAGGAACCGTGTTTACAGAATTTTTTAGAGGCACCAGGGTTAGAATGAAAAGAGGGGAAAATTTCCTTATGGCGTTTATGAGATTAGTCTCGAGAAACAAGAGGCGCTACGGCGGCTATATAGTTCATATAGGGATTGTTCTCATCGTGATAGGGGTAACAGCTTCTTCGGTATTTGTAACTGAAAAGCAGGCAACTCTTAATAAAGGCGAGTCAATGGAATTAAGGGGCTACACTCTTAGGTTTGACGGACTCGAACAATATACGACAGATGCTAAAAACGCTACAGTGGCAAACCTTACGCTTTTTGAAGATGGCAGGGAAATAGACACAATAACGCCTGAAAAAAACATTTACAAATATGAAGGTAACCGTGAAATAAACCAGGAAACCGAAGTAGCTTTGCGCTCTACTTACAAAGACGACCTATATATAATTCTAAGCGGTTTCAATGAAGACGGCAGCGCTACGATTAGGGCAATGATAAACCCGATGGTCAATTGGATTTGGATAGGAGGCCTAGTACTCCTTCTGGGAGCGGTCATTACAATATGGCCGAGCGGCACAAAGAGTAGACAAGAAGCTTTTGTAAGGTATACGGTAAGTGAAAAAGATACTACGGTAAAAGCGTCATAATTCTTTTTCTTCCGGAACATTTCGATAAAAAGGAAACAATTTGGAAATCTTAATAATTTTAATTATTTCAGCAGCTGTGGCTATATATATAGCTTTACCATTTTTCCTAAAAAGCGGGGATCAAGGAAATGACTTTCCTGTTATGTCCGGTGTTAAGACTACAGCAGAAAAACTAAAATCTTTAGATAACCAAAAAGAGGCATTATATTCCGCTATTCGAGATATAGATTTTGACTACAGCCTCGGGAAGCTCTCAAAAGAGGATTATGAGGAGCTTAAAAGTAAATACAAACTTGAGGCAGCCTCAGTATTACAAGAAATGGATCAACCCCAGAAACAAAGCGGAGCAAGAGGTCCTGATTACGAACTCGAGCAGGAAATATCGTCATACAGAAAAACGGATAACATGATTGAGGATAAAAATATTGAAGAGGAGATTTCTGCATTCAGAAGCGCTTCTAACAAAAGGAAAAAAGAAAACAAATGTTCTAAGTGCGGGAGCGAATATAGTTCTGAGGATATGTTCTGTTCTAAATGCGGAGCTAAATTAAACTAAGATGAAAACCATTAATAAAACTGCATATAACTTATTGTTCCTTGTTTTGCTTGCCTTTCTAATCTGCCCAATTCTAAAGGCGCCCGTAGTTAAAGCTCAACAGCAAGGCTCCGCAGCCCTCACTCTTTCAGGTGAGGGGCTCTTTATACAAAACCGCTGCGTAAGGTGTCATACTATCGGGAGAGGGAGATTCGTTGGCCCGGATTTAGCGGGAGTTGACGGAAGATACCCAAAAGAACAAATTGCTAAGTGGATTGAAAACCCTCAGCAAATTTATCAAGCAAGCGGCAAAATGCCTTTTAATGAAGGCTATCCTCCGATGCCTCCAATGAATGTTCCGCCGGCTCAGGCTCAGGCAATTGCGGAATATCTCGTTTCTTACAACGCTCCCAAAAATGGGGCGACTAGCGGCAGTATCTCCGGGCAAGTGGTCAACAAAACAAACGACGGACCGGTTCCTGGCATTGAATTAACTCTTACCTCCTATATGGGGGACAAGCCTACGGGTGATAAAACGCTTAAGTCTGATGAACAGGGGAACTTCTCGTTCGATGGTCTTAATTGGGACAGAAGCTATGCGATTATCGTGAATTTTAAAGGCGCTCAGTATTCAACAGACAAAATGGTTTTTTATCCTAATGAAGAGACTAAGATAATTAATCTACCTATTTACGATCCCACGGTTGATGAAGATACCATCAAAATTACTGAAGCCCAGATGATAGTGCAGGTAGAGGAAGGCGCGTTATCTGTTGCAGACCTTACTCTGTATGACAACACAGGGGATAAAATCTATGTGGGCGGTAAGGATATTGAAGACGGCAGGAAGGAATCACTCAGGTTTAGTACTCCAAAAGAGGCACAGAGCATGAACTTTATCCACGGTGTAAATCCCGATGACATAGTACAGACTAGTTACGGTTTTGCCGACACTGCAAGCGTTCCTCCCGGTCAGAAAAGAGTGGTTTACGCATACAATTTGCCTTTGAATTCCGGAACTACATCTTTTGAAAAAACCATAGATTACCCTACTGAGAATTTTTTGCTCTTAGTGTCCGAATCAACTAAAAATGTTGAAGTAATGGGATTAAACGGTGGAGAAGCCGTACAAATACATGAAGAGAGTTTTCTAAAGTGGACAGGGGAGGGTTTAAAACCCGGACATCTTATCAAGGTTGAGCTTAAAAGCCCGTTGGCTCAAGGTGCTTATTTGAAATGGGGGGCACTAGGATTTTTACTATTAATAGTAATAGCGGGGGTTATTTATTCCACAGTTCTAAAAAAGACCACCGAGCAAGAT
>SPCL01000200.1 GCA_004525335.1 Thermodesulfobacteriales bacterium | reverse complement strand
TTCCGCGTTGCGTTACTAACGTCAAAGATAAGTATTTTAATTGATTAAACAAAATCAACTAATAATAGAATATTTATTCTTTAGGTCGTTAGGCGGCGTAGCATTTTAACTCCCGGTAAACGGACGAGAACCAGGCTTGAGCGCGCAGGCAAAACTTGCAGATGATGCTCATGAACCGGTTTTGTAAATTTTGAAAAACAAAACCGTGAATTGTCATATGCAAGTGAAGGTTGGCTCAAGCCGGCCATGTCAAACAGAATTTGGTAGATGATGGAGTCCCGATAAGTGGACGAAATATAAGTGTCAAGATAAATTATCTGAAGTGGTAAGTTTTTCATTTTGTGTTCGCTATGACGCCTAACGGCCCGGTGGTATAGGGAGTTGCCGGGAGCCTGCCCCGCCGCAGGCGGGGTGTCAGGGTTGGCATGAGTTTTTGCAAAGTCCCGGTAGATGGACGAGAGTTTTCGTGTCATGTTGAAGTTGTCCAGATGGCTGAGTCCCGATAGATGGGCAAGATTTGTCCCGTCATGGTAAAACTGGCTAAGTGGAGTTGCAAAAACCATGACAACTGCGGGCTTGCCAGCAGCCCTATTGACTTTGTCTCGGTAGGAGGATTTGTCATGGTACACAAAGTTTTATAAGTTGTGAAGTGATATCTTTCATAGACTTTTCGAGCTGATTGAGTAGTTGTCCGGGCTGCTGAAGGCAATTACCCATACCATCCGTGTTATATTTAGGCCAGGGTTAAAGTTGTCTTACGATGATAATTTGTCACGGTAGTGTTAATCTTTTAACAGTGAGGATTGGTCGTTATTTATCCCCGGATATAAAGCTGTCTTGGTTTATAGGAGAGCCTGAGTTGAGACTCCAAAATTAGAATCATATCCAACGTCTTACCTTTGTTTTATATTCAAGATATTTCTCACCAAACTTATTTTCAAGATCTTTCTCTTCCACTGGAATTATCAATATATTAATAATGACTACAAAAATTACTGGGAAAATATATGGAGATAATGATCCAAGAACGGTTTCTACTCCGATAAGAATAATTGTCATACCCAAGTAAATAGGATTTCTACTTATTTTAAATGGTCCTGAAGTTATAAATGCAGTCGGAGTATCAAATGGTTTAATTGAAGTCTTTTTTTTCAATAAAGCAAAATTAGTTATAAGAGTTATTACTATCCCAGCAATAATTAGAATAATGCCAATTAAGTTATAGGGATAGAGCACTAAATTGACTATGGGATACATATAGTGAATGAGAATGGACAATAGTAACAAAATAGTGAAATAACCGTCAGGCATTATTTTCTTTTTCATAAATTGATAAAAATCATCAGTTTAAAAGGTCCAGCTTAGTGCCATTTACATAAAGCATAAATATTTAATACTCCTCAGATTTATGCGTTATATTTAGGCCATTGAAGTCCAAGTAATTCTATATCAGTCAATTTATGGCTTAAATATAACGGTCAGCGGTATGATTTGTTGGTGTTGGCGCTATTTGCGCCATGGCACAGGTTTTGCCACCATGGAGGCATTTATTTTGGCGGGTACTTGTCATTTGTACTGGTGTTTACTATTTGGTGGAATGGTTGGAGTGTTACGGATTTTGTTCGGGCCGATAAACCACTATCAGTTTTTGACCGGATGGCGTTTACGTCACCGGTGCAAAAACTGTGACAAACCAATTAATTATACCGCTTGTTACCACACGTTTTAATCATAGTGGAATCGGCATTTTGCAATCAGGATCTCATCATCTTTCACTTGATAGATTAGTCTATGCTCGCCATCAATCCTTCTTGACCAAAAGCCCTTATACTTGAATTTCAACGGTTCGGGTTTGCCAATTCCTGTAAAAGGTGTCCGTGAAATATCTTTGAGAAGGGAGTTTATCTTGGTGGCCATCTTTTTGTCAGTTTTTTGCCAGTATAAATAATCCTCCCAGGATTCATCAACAAATATGTATTTCATGGTTCAATCAAATCTTTTTGGTTTGATTTACCCTTTCTTAACTTCTCTATGGCGCTGTCTAATCTCGTTTCATTCTGCTTTGATGATAGTTCATGATGTGTTGCACTCAGAGAATTGTACTCATCTAGTGACATTATCACCACGCCACTATCCTTTCCCCGATTGATTATCAGCGTATCGAAGTTCTTGGTTACCCTGTCAAGATACCTTTTGATATCCTTTCTAAAGTCTGAAATGGTTGTTGTCAACATGATCTAGAATTGTTATGTACATATTGTAGTACAAATATATGTACAAATAATCAATTTACCAACCTCTTGTGTGCAATTATCTAAAATGTGTGGTAACGGCAGTCTGTCTAATAACCTGTTCTATATTGTGGAAATTGACCTCTCTAACGATGCATTAAGAGAGGGATAGTTTTTACTCTGCATAATCCACTTAAGGTAATCAGATTGCTTAAACTGCTTTAGATTGGCTCTAAAAAGGTTAATAATATCCAAAAACAAGGACAAAAGCATTCTTAGATACTTCTGCAACTGATCTCTTGTCAAAATATTGACAATGCGCCTGAGATTATAAGCTATAAACATTAATCCAACATCAGAACTGGCCCTTTTCATTCCCTTTTTTGTTAGAATGTAGCTGAACCCCCATTGTCGTTTAATGGTTCCGAAAGGATGTTCGACTATGGTCTGACGTTTCTTATAGAGGAGTTCTTTTTCCTCAAGCGTCCTGCGGTTTCTTTCGTAATACTCTGTAAATGTACTTCTTGAAAGTAACCTTCCATTTTTCGATCTGGTGCACTTTGCATGTACCGGGCATGACTTGCATGATCGTGTTTTGTACTGCTTGAAAGTAATGACGTTATCACGTCTGTTGTGCTCCTTGTACCAGGAGCCGTTTGTTTTGAGAACCTTTCCTTCAGGACAGATGTAAGTATCACTCAGTTCATCATACTTAAAATGTTCAATATTATATGCATGATCAGGAGCCTGACTTGATGATGGTATTCCCGGAATAGCAACAATGGTCTCAATACCCAGATCCATTGCTGTTTTTAGTTCTGACCCTGTGTGATAACCCTTATCATATAACACTGTAAAGTCATTTGTCCGGAGTATACTCTTTGCCCTCTGTACCATATTACCCATGGCTTTGCTGTCATTCTGATTGGTGACCTTATAATCTATGGGAAGATTGTTTTTTGAATCAACAGTGGTTTGTATGTTATACGCTACCTCAGTTATATTATTACGAACCATTATCTGTCTGCTCTCCGGATCTGATACTGACACCTGAGGCTCTCCCGTTTCTTTCAACTGTTTTTCGATTTCCCGGTATTGATCTTTTCTGTTTTCCTGCTTTTGTATTTCTTGCTCTAT
>SPCL01000060.1 GCA_004525335.1 Thermodesulfobacteriales bacterium | reverse complement strand
CCCATCATGCCCTTACTTTTTGAAAATGACTTTGCCATCTGATCCATAAACTCGGCCATTTCCAGCATAACTTTCTGCATCTCATCTCCCCCCTCAATGCTGCTCCAGGAAGCGACACAGTGCTGACTAATTTTTTCCTCACCTCTATAAACATCATAGTTGGTACAGGAATAACTACCAAGCTTTGCTGTTCCTGCTTTTTTAAGTACCGGCTCAGCCTCCTTATCACCACCCATGCCCGGCATCCTGTCCTTCATCATCTTTTCCATCATTGCTCTTTCTTCAGGAGTTGCGTCTTTCATTGACTCTTCAAACTGACTCATGGCCTCTGACATCACGCCAACAAGCTCATTCATTGTAGCCTGGTCTAGAACAACGTAAGATTTGTCCTGGTGATCTACCATAATCATCTCTTTCTTATCACCGCGATATATCATAGCCCCGTCTAATTTCTCTCCACTTTCATAAAAATCCATTTTAAAATTATTACCCTTTACCATCCCCTTAGTTTTATGGGTTGCCTCAGGGCTAATTTGTTTTTGATCCATTTCAAATATCACATCAGCTACTGAACTCAAAGTGAAGCTAATAATTAGAATTAGGACAGCAATAATTTTCAACATCTAAGAATCCTCCATATATTTTTTTCTTAAGTCTAACACAAGAATACACTAATCCGCACTTATCATCCGCACTAAACTAAAAATACCGGGTCGATCTATTAATTAACTTCCAATCATAATAAAATTAGAGAGAAATAGGCGGTTTTCTATCTTGACAATCTATACATTCCACATAACATAATGCTGTGCTTTACGACTATATCCCAATTCTACTAATACTAATATTTGCTATTGGTCTTGCTTCAATAATGCTTGGGCTTTCTTCCCAGTTGGGACCCAAAAGAAAGGCCAAAGGCAAGCTGTGGCCATACGAATCGGGAATAGTTGCGACTGGAGATACCAGAGGAAGATTCTCGATAAAATATTATTTAGTGGGTGCTCTATTTATACTATTTGATGTTGAAGCCGTATTCCTTTTTGCTTGGGCTGTGGTATTTAAAGATTTGGGGATGCTAGCTTTTATTGAAATAATCGTATTTCTTATAGTAATTATGTCAGGATACTTCTATGTTATTAAAAAAGGAGCGTTAGATTGGGAGTAAATGCAGATCCACTGGTTGGTGGAGAAGGTTTTTTAACCACCACAATAGAAGCTTTCGCAAACTGGGGAAGAAAAAACAGCCTTTGGCCAATGCCCTTTGGAACAGCGTGCTGCGCCATAGAGATGATGGGCGTTTTTGCTTCAAGGTATGATCTTTCAAGGTTTGGTGCTGAGGTTGCAAGGTTTTCTCCGCGACAAGCTGACCTAATGATAGTTTCAGGAACAATTACATATAAAATGGCGTCTGTTTGCAGAAGAATCTATGACCAAATGCCCGAGCCAAAATGGGTCATTGCCATGGGATCCTGCACATGTGGCGGCGGTCCTTTTGACAGCTACGCCGTTGTCCAGGGAATAGATGAGTTTCTCCCGGTCGATGTTTACGTTGGCGGCTGTCCTCCCAGACCTGAAGCTCTTATTGATGCAGTAATGAAAATTCAAAAGAAGATAGAAATGAAAGGGGCGCCTATAGTATGAGTTTTGATGTTGAACAGGCGGTCGGCTCGCTGCAAAATGAGTTTCCTCAAAATATTGTCAATATAAAAGAGTATAGAAACGAAACGACTATACTTATAGATAAAGAGTCAATCAACAAAATTTGCAATTACTTAAAACACAATCTGGATTTCACTTTCTTGGCCGATTTAACTGCCGTTGATTATCTCGAAGTTAAGTCTCCACGTTATGAGGTTGTCTATCATATACATAGATTTGGCCCTGATTGTGAAGAGAATGTCAGAATTAGGCTTAAAGCGGAACTAACTGATAGTGAACCTACGATTGACTCAGTAGTCTCGATCTGGAGCGGCGCTGATTGGTTGGAGAGAGAAGTATACGATATGTTTGGAATTAAATTTATAGGTCATCCTGATTTAAGAAGAATCCTAATGCCTGAAGATTACGAACCCTTTCCACTTAGAAAAGATTTCGATGTAAGAAACCGTGAGGCTTCCAAGAAGTCATTTGAAAAAGCTTTAGAGGATGGCACGGACTAATGGAAAGAGTTGAATTCATTAGCGAAGAAGAAGTTCTACTTCACGAAGACGGCACTCGTACTGAGACAATGATGCTCAACATGGGGCCACAGCACCCTGCCACTCATGGTGTATTGAGGATTGTACTTCATCTAGACGGAGAGACGGTCGTAAAAGCGGTGCCTTATATCGGCTATCTTCACAGAGGCATCGAAAAACTATGTGAGCATATTACCTACCAGCAGTGTCTGCCTTATACAGACAGGATGGATTATATAGCTTCTATCTGTAACAACATCGGATACATACTTGCTGTTGAAAAACTGCTTGGAATTGAAGACGAGATACCAGAGAGAGCCAAAACGGCAGAAGTAATACTCTTTGAGCTTGGAAGAATCGAGTCTCACTTAGTAGGTATTGGGACAAATGCTCTTGATCTTGGCGCAATGAGTGCATTTCTTTACTGCTTTAAAGAAAGGGAAAGGATTTATGACATACTCGAGACCGTTTGCGGTGCTAGGTTAACCACTTCCTATCCTAGAGTGGGTGGTTTGCCGCTTGATCTCCCTGATAACTTTGAAGAGATCGTAAGGAGTTTTCTGACAATATTTCCTAAAACATTAAATGAAGTAGACAGTCTACTGACCAGAAATAAAATATGGATAGATAGAACAAAGGGAGTTGCAGTAATTAGCGCCGAGGATGCAATTGACTTGGGACTAACCGGCCCGGCACTCAGAGGTAGCGGTGTTCCTTATGACGTGAGGAAAGCAACACCATATTTAGGATATGAGAATTACGACTTTGAAGTACCGGTAGCAAACGAAGGAGACGCTTATTCTCGCTACCTATGCAGAATGGAAGAGATGAATCAGAGCTTAAAGATCATAGACCAAGCTTTAGACAACCTCCCTGACGGACCATTCATTGCTGATTTGCCAGATATTGTTCTACCTGAGAAAGAACTAACTTACACAAAAATGGAATCACTTATTAGACATTTTGTAATAGTCTATGAAGGGTTTAAGCCGCCTGCAGGGGAAATTCAACACGCTGTTGAAAATCCTAAAGGGGAGCTGTCTTATTATTTAATAAGTGACGGCAGCGGTAAACCCTATAGAATGCGCGTAAGAGGACCTTCCTTTGTTAACATGCAGGCTCTTTCCCAGATGGTCGAAGGCAGTTTAGTCGCAGACGTTATTGCTGCCATAGGAAGTTTGGACATTGTGCTTGGCGAAATAGACCGATAATCCTATTATCAAATCTTAGCAATCCCACGCAACTTAAATTAGATGTATTATTAGAAGGATGGGGGTTTTACAACTTCTGTTCCGGCTGGAGCTTTAAAATCAAATAGAGAATCGGACACTCCGGTGTCTGTTTTTATATCAGCAAGTTTTACTGTAGTCAGGTTACCAAATGGGTCGTATAAAAATATAGTGTTCACCATCATATCCTTCTTATCCACTGAAATTGTGACTTTATTGTATTCTTCATCACCTTTAGGAACTAGATCAACCAAATAACCCCCGTTTGGATTAATTTCACCAGGCTCTGCAAAACTGGCATTAAACAGCTTTTTAATGTTGCCTAAACCTGAAAGCAGGGTTGTTGTAGATTGTGTCTCTGATACCTGAGCAAGGGGTGTTTCTATGACTTGTTCTTCATCTTGATCATAAAACCACAGAGTCTTACCGTCAGAAACAATTTGATCTTTATTAGGAGTATCGTAATTCCATCTCATTTTCCCGGGTTTTTTAAACCAAACCTCACCCTGGGCTTTCTGAACTTTATCTAAAGCTTTTACTTCTGATTCCTGTGTAAAGAATGCTTGGAAATTATTAATCTGCTCATATTTTTTCTGAATGCCGTCTATTACGGAATCTAGATTTTTTTCTTGGGCACTAGTGTGAATTGCAAATACAAATAATATTAGAAATAAGGTGAACACCTTTTTCAATTTTATCGCCTCTCTTCAACTTGACTTGGATCTATAAAAACTTCCCTCGGCTTACCGGCAACTTCCTGAGGACCCACAATTCCTTCTTTTTCCATGAGTTCAACAATACGCGCCGCCCTGTTATAACCTATTCTGAGTTTTCTCTGCAGCATTGATATTGATGCTTGCCCCGATTCCGCAATCGTCCTTAAGGCTTTGAAGTAAAGCTCATCTTTTTCATCATCAAGCTCATCTGAATCTTCTTTTTCTTCTACATAAGTAATTTCCTCATTGTAGTGAGGCTGACCCTGAGATTTTACAAACTCGGTGATTCCCTCTCGTTCTTCATCTGAGATGAGAGCGCCTTGGAGTCTTAGCAGTTTTGATGTGCCCGGCTCCAAAAAGAGCATGTCTCCTTTTCCAAGTAATCTTTCCGCCCCACCGGAATCCAAGATTATTCTTGAATCAGTTTTGGAGAACACAAGGAAAGAAATCCTGGCAGGAAAGTTAGCTTTGATAAGACCGGCAACAATATCCACTGAAGGACGCTGCGTGGCAACTATTAAGTGAATCCCTGCTGCACGCGCTTTTTGTGAGAGTCTGGTGATAGACTCTTTAATCTCGCTTGGTGCAATCATCATAAGATCTGCAAGCTCATCTAGCACGATTACGATATAAGGGAGGAGCTTCTCCCATTTATCCTCAGATTTCATCTTTTTTACATTATTATTATGAGTCTCAATATCCCTGACACCCTCTTCAGAAAGAATTCTGTATCTGTTATCCATTTCCAGCACAGCCCATCTTAGAGCAGCCGCAGCCTTCTTGGGTTCCGTAACTACAGGGTGCAATAGATGTGGGATATCTTCATAAACCGAGAGCTCAAGCATCTTGGGGTCGATCATAATAAATTTAAGCTCTAAAGGGCTTGCTTTATAGAGCATGCTTGTGATTATAGCGTTTAATAAAACACTCTTTCCTGACCCTGTTGTTCCTGCGATCATAAGATGTGGCGCTTTTCTAAGATCCATATAAAAAGGAAGCCCTGCAATATCTTTACCCAGTGCAAGAGTTAAAACGGATTCGCTCTTTGAAAACTCTGGATCCTCAAGAAGCTCTCTAAGGACAACCAGTTCCCTTTTTGCGTTCGGCACTTCAATGCCTATAACATCCTTTCCTGGTATAGGTGCAACAATTCTTATGCTGACCGCGCTTAACCCCATAGCAAGATCATTCTCAAGTGCAGCTATCTTATTGATCTTAATTCCGGGAGCCGGTTTATACTCAAACATAGTGATAACAGGACCAGGTCTAATCTCTGTGACCTTCCCTGAGACACCAAAATCTTTTAACTTGTCTTCTATTAATTTAGCTTTCTCAAAAACAGCATTTTTATCTACTTGTATATGTGATTCTATTTTGGGATCAAGTAGAATGGTAGAGGGAAGATTATAGTCATTTTGCAATACTCCTTTTTTAGGGAAAAATTCTTCAAGCCCCTTTAATCTTGGTTCTTCTACTACAATTTGTGGGTGATCGCTATCAGTCTCTACTGCCTGAGTTGTATATTCTGTGATAATCTCATCTTCTAAAATTATTATATCTTCATTAAGAATGTCATCTACGGGGCTTTGTCTACCGTTAAGGGTTATTGATGGCTCATTGCCATTTGATATTAAAGGTTCGTCTGCGGTCTCAAGCTTTGGTTTAGAGTATGATTCTTTTAATTTAGCAGCAGCATCTTTGCCTTTTATTGCCAACAATTTAGATCCTGCGTAGAGATTTCCAAATACATACATTGACCACTTTCCTATAACTCCAACTAATTGCGTTAAACTTAGGCTTGATATAATTATTAAACTGAGCAAAAACAAGATGGTTACAACTAAATATGAACCAACTGTTCCCGCAATACCGTCTCTGAGTATAGCAGCTACTGAATTTCCTATCCATCCGCCTGCCGGGTTGTAGCCTAAAAAGTCAGTTCCAGTAAAGGCCAGTCCAAGAAAAGTCATTATTGCCAGTAGAAAAATGAACGATGCAATAGCCTTCCTGTAGAGGCTGTTTCCAGCACGATTCAGAAAAACTACTACCGAGGAGTAAAACAATACGACTGGAACAACGAAAGCGCATACCCCAAAGGCCTGCCCTAGGATCTGTGATATAAAATCGCCTATTTGCCCCATAGCACCGTGTACATCTTGATCTGTACCTGAGCTGTAAAAAATTAGGCTTAGGGCGGAGAAAATCCCTAAAGAGAATAATAACGCCGAAATCAGCTCTCTAATAAGGTTATCTGAGGAATTTTGCTTGGAACTGCTTCTCTTTCTTGCCATGGATTGTTAAAGTTAATTATACAATATTTAGCTTAAGTATTCAAAATTGTTAGGTTTAAATTGTGGCTCGTACGATAAGAGAGGAGGCCGTTTAAGTAGAAATTATCCGCCCCTAAAAGCAACCAATACAGATCCTGCTGCTTGTAGAGCTAAGTCCCAGGAATCAAAAGGAAATACTCCCAGAATTAGAGTCCCCAAACATAGAATTATAAGCACAATTGACGAGGCCATCTTAAATGATGGGAAAGTAGTTGTCTCCTCCTTCATATATACATAAACAAGCACTCGCAAATAATAATATGCTGAAACAACGCTGCTTAATATGCCTATAACTGCAAGCCAATAAAAATCCGCCTGAACGGCCGAAAGAAAAATTCTATATTTGGCGAAAAACCCTATAGTTGGAGGAATTCCCGCAAGAGAAAACATAAATACACCTAGCGCAAGAGCTAGATATGGCCTTTTTTTCCAGAGACCGGAAATATCTTCAAACGTTTCACACTCTTTGCCGTCTCTTGATAAATAAGCCAGTACCCCAAATGCCCCCATGTTCATAAACATATATGCAAAAAGATAATAGATCACACTACTTACTGCTAATTCATCACCACCATATGCAGCAACTACCCCTACCAAGGCATATCCGGCATGAGCAATGCTAGAGTAAGCAAGCATACGTTTTATACTCTTTTGAGCTATTGCCGCTATATTCCCGACCACCATAGTGAACACGGCAACTATCCATAGAACCGGCATAATGCTTAGCTGAATCTCGGAGAATCCTTCAAAGATAACCCTGAGTAGTATTGCAAAGGCTGCTGCTTTTACTCCTACCGACATAAAAGCAGTTACAGGCATCGGCGCTCCTTCATAAACATCAGGAACCCACTGATGGAATGGAAAAGCCCCTATCTTAAATATAAAACCTACAAGAACAAGTGCGCTACCCGCTAAGAATAATGGATTTGATGGATCAAATTTGCTTACAATTTCGCTCAGATACACAGAACCTGAAGCCCCGTAGAGAAGAGCTATTCCATAAAGAAGAATTGCTGAGGAGAACCCGCCCAATATGAGATATTTAATCCCGGCCTCTGTTGATCTCACAGATTTTCTGTTAAAAGCCGAGAGTATATATACCGAGATAGACATGATCTCAAATCCAAGGAAAAGAGTCATAAACTCTTGCGCAGAGCTTAGGATCATCATCCCGGATGTTGAAAAAAGTATAAGGGCGTAGAACTCATTTGAGTACTTACTTATATTTGAAAGATAGTCTTTTGAAAGAATGACGGCAAGGAATGCGCCGATTAGAAAAATAACATTAAAATATGCTGCGAACTGATCTAAAGAAAGCGCCCCTGAGAATGCTGTTTCAGGTACTCCAAACCTCTTTAAATTTAGTATAAAACCAATTGCTAACCCTAAAAGGGCAATACCGAAAATATTCTTTTTTGCAGGTCCTCTCAATACTGGATCCAGAACTATTATTATTAGGCCGGCAATTATTAGTGAAAGTTCCGGTCCGATAAGAAAAGTGCTTTTAAAAACCTCGCTTAAATCCATTTAAAATTCCCCGAAATTAGTTGAGTCTAAAGAGTTAAAAGGTTGTTTTGAGTATTTTAGTATGTTGGAGGGACAAGGTGTTGTCAAGTTCACAGCAAGCTGTGTATTTCTTATAATCTTTATTGTTGAAATATGGTTGAATTTTAGCACTTTTCAAGAGTGAGCTGAGTTCTCAAAATCACATTCAGGCTTCACATATTCGGCTACTTCTTTTATGGATGCATTTTCCCCGCAGAGACAACATTTGGGGTGTTTATTCACTTTAACTAAATCAAAAGTCATTTTAAGGGCATTGAATATTAAAAGACGATCTTCCAGAGTATCGCCGATTTCTAAAATTTCCTTAAGTGTCTCAACTGCCTGCATAGTTCCAACCGTTCCAGCTACAGCGCCTAATATCCCGGCCTCTTGGCAGCTTGGCATCATGCCCTCAGGCGGTATCTCAGGATATAAACATCGGTAGCAAGCTCCCCCGTTATGCGGTTTAAATACTGAAATCTGACCTTCAAACTGGAAAATAGCTCCTGATATGAGAGTTTTTTTCTCAAAAAAGCAGGCGTCGTTAACAAGATAACGTGTCTGAAAATTATCGGATCCATCAACCACTATGTCATAATTCTTTACTATATCTCTGATATTATCTTTTGTTATGAGACTGTCGTAGGCAATTATATCAACATCAGGATTTAATTTTTCAAGCTTCTCTTGTGCGGAATGTGTTTTAGGCTTTCCTATGTCTTCTGTGTAGTGAAGAACTTGCCTTTGAAGATTTGAGATATCTACTTGGTCCGAGTCAGCAATTCCTAGTGTCCCAACTCCTGCAGCGGCTAAGTAAAGCGCAATTGGGGATCCGAGCCCTCCAACTCCAACGCAAAAAACCTTTGCATCCAAAAGCTTTCTTTGCCCTTCACCTCCAACCTCAGGAAGTAGGATGTGTCTGCTGTAGCGATAAATTTGATCTTCAGTTAATTGCAATTTTCAACCTTCCACAACTTCTATTTCTTCTTCATTAAATTGAGCATCAAAATCCTCAAGCACCCATGCTCTTGCGTCGCTATACTTTCCACCCATAATGGAGAAAATGATATATATCCAGTCAGGCCAACCTCTTTGCCTATCAGTTTCGGAAGCTTTGGAGGGATGATCAGGGTGTGAGTGATATATTCCCAGTATTCCCATATTGTTTTCTCTTGCCCATTCATCCGCTTCTTTGAAAGAAACAGGGTCCAGTTCATAACGGTCATGAGCTCTTTCAGTGTTAAGATTCCCGCACTCTTTGTAATGAGTAATATCGCCGTTTGACCCGATCATTACCCCGCAAATCTCATGTGGGAAACCTGCCTCGGCATGCTTAATCATTCCATCATAAGCTGATTTTAGTACCTTTACCACCATATACCTCCGCTCAAATATCTGTAACCGCCATCAGGAAAAACTGTAACCACTACACCCTCTTCAAGCGTCTTAGCGCACTCAATCGCAGCATATGCAACAGCGCCACTTGAGTGGCCGACAAAAATGCCTTCCTTTTTTAGAAGGTCTTTCATTGTATCATAGGCATCTTCAGTCTTAACTCCAACCAATTCATCCGCTTTATGTGAATCATATATTCCCGGGACAATTGATGAAGACATATGCTTCATGCCTTCAAGCCCGTGTAAAGCCTCAGAGGGTTCAACAGAAATTGTCTTAATTTCAGGATTGAACTCCTTAAGCCTTCTGCTGGTCCCCATAAATGTCCCGCTTGTGCCTAGTCCGGCTAGGAAATGCGTTACCCTGCCTTCTGTCTGATCCCAAATCTCAACAGCAGTTGTATCATAATGAGACTGGGGGTTGGCGGGATTGTTATACTGATCAGGCATATAATACTTATCCATATTTTCAGCTTTTAATTTTCTAGCAAGCCTTATAGCTCCGTCTGAGCCTTCGAGTGGATCTGAGTAAATTATTTTGGCTCCAAAAGCTGTGAGAGTTTTTTTTCTTTCAATATTAATATTCATTGGTGTTACAAGTTCAACTTCGTAACCTAAAGCAGCTCCAAACATTGCATATGCAATAGCAGTATTACCAGAGGAAGAATCCATAAGGATTTTGTCGTGTGTAAGTTGACCGGAATTTATCCCATCTAAGATCATCCATAGGGCAGGCCTGTCCTTTACAGAACCTCCGGGGTTAAACCACTCAGCCTTAGCGTAGACCTCAACCCCCGGGCTTACCCCTTCTGTAATCTTCGTTAGTTTGATAAGAGGCGTATTTCCAACCAATTCAATTACGGAACCAGCTCTTTTTAAACCGCTTTCTGAAAACTTATTTCTGGCTAAGGAAACGCTCATTAAGTACGCTCAATTACAAGTTTGTATATATCGCCTTCCTGGCGGAGATCTAATATTTTATGTCCATCCTGCTCAACACTCTTGGGAACGTTAATTAAAGGCTCACCCTCGCGTAGAGTAACCTCTAAGACTTCCCCTGTGGACATTGTTTCAAGTTTCAGCTTGGTCTTCACAAATGTCATGGGACAAATTTCTTTAGTTATATCTATCTGATTGTCTATTTTATATTCTGCCATTTGATTACCCCTTCATTTACACTCAAACCTATAAGTTTTACTGCTGTAAGAGTACCATATAGGCACATTTGCAACAAATATTTGTGTTTGAGCAGGGATTTATAATATTTGGTTGGAAACTATATTTAAATTACGATTCATCATCAATTTCATTCATCATCAATTTCAATGTCTATTATAGTAGATTCATCTTGAGATGTGTTTCTAGAAACTTTATCCTTTTTTGCGCTCACCGATAATCTTCCTATCCAAAAAGAAATAAGGATTATCAAAACTAGTATTAGCAATTTGCCCATTTAAAAGTATCTTCCGATAAAGAACATTAAGCTCGGCTCTCTTCTTTCTTGTTTAGATTAAGCCGGCAGAGAATAGATTCAAAAATCATTTTACCTTGGGTTCCATTAAGTATTTCTTCGGCACATCTTTCCGGGTGAGGCATCATACCCAACACATTGCCTGATCTGTTAGTTATGCCAGCTATATTTTCTATTGATCCATTAGGATTAGATTCGTCAGTTATATCCCCATTTGCAGCGCAATATCTGAAGACTATTTGAGAATTTTCATTAAGTGCTTTCAGCTCTTGCGGCGTACAGAAATAATTTCCCTCACCATGAGCTATAGGAATATTTATAATATCCCCAACTTTCATATTTTCAGTAAAAATATTT
>SPCL01000183.1 GCA_004525335.1 Thermodesulfobacteriales bacterium | reverse complement strand
TTTACTGAATATAGTCCTGGCACGACAGGGAGCGATTCTTCTGCCCAAGCTGTTGAGAAAGAAGCGAGAACGGCAAATGAAACAATCAGTGATAATTTAAACAATTGTTTATACCTCCATTTTCTTGGAAACTTATTCATGGGGACTAATTATAAGTAAATCAGAAGGGAATACAATACAATTTTTACAGGTTTTAAAAGAAATAAGCCGAGGAAGGAACAAGGAGACAACCTACCTCGGCTTATAAATAGATTAAAGCAAATTATTTATTTACTCAGATTTATTGAGCCTGTACACATGTTGTGTGAACTTCTAAGTTAAGACAGTTGTCAGGCGCTCCACTCTTGTCACGGTATACCCATACTTTCCATCCATGCCAATTTGTATGTGTATTATTTTCTGCCCAACTTCCTGTAACCATAATTTCATCAAGATCAATAGTAGTTCCTTCTTCAACTAATTTATAACCGCCGCTTAGCGCTACAAAACCGGGCTGACAAACAGCGCCGAATTCAGTTGACTTTCCTGCTAGGAGGTTGATTTGAGCACTCTCTCCCATTACAACATAGTTGGTACCGTTCGCGCTATAACTCTTGAGCACAGCAGGACCGCAACGTTGTGAACAAGGAATCTCGCTATTATTGCAAGATTGATCAAGTGGGCTTTCTTCCTGACCCTTGGCAAAGCTTGTTTCCAGTGAAAATCCCATAACTATAGCTACAACTGTAAAAACAAAAATACCCTTAATAGCTCTTCTCCATACCATTTTGTGTCGTCTCCTTTAATGCGTTGTCAAAATTTCTCATCTATTACCCGGTAAAGCTTATAAAGTTCAATATTAATAGATAAATATCAGTATTTTATACATGGATAGGAAAATACCCCCGGCACCCATCCGTTCAAACGATTGTACAACAACTGCTATTACTGTGTCAACCCACACTTTATTGAAATCTCCACGTACTGGCTTAACTAACTCTTATGACTAAAGAACTTAGAAGGTATAAGAATTATTTTAATTTTAAGGGTAAGAAATAAAGACAGGAATGGTGTGTTATATCACACAGATAAAAAATCCTTTAGCTGTTAATGAACGAATTATAGAGGATTAAATAGACTTACTCATCAAGAACTGGCTCAGGAATACAGTCCCCTATCCTCTCCCCCTTACCACTTGACTCTACGATCAGCTCTTTGCCGTCAAAAAGTCCTTCAAGTCTGATATTGCTTGAAATAGAGTTCTCATTAGTGCTGTACTCAGCCTGACCTTTTAGAGTTGAATTTTTGCCTTGCTCGGTGCATATAAAGTCAAAACTGGTCTTATTATTAGCCGTTTTCAAATTGTTGATCTTGCAGTTCTCCTTATTAGGAAGAATAGACTCGGGGTCAAGATCGGGATTTGTAATACATTCTTCTGTAGTTCTGGTTGCAGCAACCGAATCAAAATTGGTTTTTGTGGTCTTAGTTAACTTGTATTTGCCGGGTTTAATTACCAATTCTCCCTCTGCATGTAAAACACCTGAGGAGAGGGCAAATAAAACAATAGCAATGTTGATTAACGATATTGTGTATTTAGTCATTTATAGAAACCGCCAAGAGTATTATAACTTAAATTCAGTTATTCGTATAAATAGTCTTATAATTAGTTTTAATTTATCAGCATTAAATCACCCTTGCAATGTCAAATCAACCAATATATAGAACTTGCTTAGCTAACAATTAATCCTGTATGCTTTAAGTTATGGGAGCAATACTGATCTTATCAATCTCAATGCTGTTATTTCTGGCATGCCCGTCATCAAATGATGATACAACGAGCGCTAAAAAAGCTGGGCTCATCCCCGGCACTGAGAATCCCATGGTAAAAGAATGCGCAAACGGCACAGCATATATATATAAGGACTATGAAATTCATGTTGAGTCTTCGCCTGAGCAAGAGGGTATGAATATATTTCTTTATAAACCCGAGCTATCAAAAGGCAGTCCTTGTAATTTAGACAGAACAAATGCCTCGCATATAATCGGCACAGGGGAGACTGAAGGGAATAATTTTTTTGCAGGCGTTTATGAGGACTATTTATTTATAGATCAGGGAACCGCTCCGGATCAGAGAATACTTTCTATCTACGATTTGAGTCAAAAGAAGCTTATACTTTTCACCGAATACTCAGACCCTGATCTAAAAGACGGAGTGCTCACTTACTACAAAACCCTTGTTCCCGACCCTGGAGTTGTAGAGAACATACCCTGCCCCAATGCCAAAAAATGGACAGATCAGGGGTTCACTGTATTATATGAGCAGAAAGAAACATTCACCCTAGAGTCCGAAACGAGACTACCTGTGCGGGAATACCGTTGTCGGGCCGGACAATAAAAACAAAAATAGAGAAAAGAAAAAAATTGCAAAATACCCAGATTATGTTGTAGAATAAGACTTCAAGGAGGATTTAACATGACAAAAAGTGAATTGATAGGGCAGATCGCCGAGAATGCAGGAATCAGTAAGAGTGAAGCAGACAAAGCTTATGACGCAGTAATAAGCGCAATCGTAAGCGGATTAAAAAAAGATGGCAATGTTCCTCTAACAGGGCTTGGTACTTTAAAAGTTGCTCATAGAGCAGCGCGCTCAGGAAGAAACCCTTCAACAGGTGAGACGATTCAAATAGCAGCAAAGAACGTTCTCAAGTTCAAGGCTTCCAAAAGCGTTGAAGAAGAAATAGCCTAAGCCAATATACTAAGCAGCTTAACAACTTAATACTGTTTACCAAAACTTAAGCGATAGCTAACCCCTATCGCTTAATACCCTTTATTTTGAGGGCAATGGGGAGTTTTGTGCTTTTTTTGAAACTAATAGAATAAAGAGGAGACTGTTGCTTGATAGATACTAATGTAGCAGTATCCTTTTTCCTTATGCGAAAATTTGCTATTTTATCTTTATCAATCACATTCTTTTTAGTTCTAACCACGGCCTATTCCTATTCCGCGGGAGTTTATGATCAATCGAACATAAAACTTATCCCGGGCTCTAACACGCCGGTCGTAAAAGATTGTCTAGGATTAAACTACGTATATATCTATGGTGACTACGTGATTTACACACAAAAGTCAGGGGATTTTGAGGGAAGCAATATTTATATATTCCATCCCCAAGCTCAGAACAACGACCCTTGCTCAGTTAGTTATCCAAATGCCGAGTACACCATCAACGCGGGGGAATTCGGAGGGGCAAATACATTTTCCGGAGTATACGGGAACTTGCTCTTTATGGATCAGTGGACCGGGCGCGATTTCAAAAGACTCCTGGCAATCAATATGGACAGCAAAAGCCTGGTCTTTTTTGACACCTATGCCAAGCCTGAAATTAAGAACGGGAAGCTTAATTACTTCAGAACGCTAAAGGCCAAGAGACAGTCCGTTAAAGATAAAATCCCCTGCCCCAAAGCAACGCAGTGGGAATCTCAAGGCAAGCAAGTTCTCTATGTTGAGAAAATGAGCGTTGATTTGAGCACTATGAAAAAAGACCCCTCGGGCGTATTCTCCTGTATGCCTACCGATCCGATCGGCACCGCCGCTCCAAAAAAATACGGCCACTAGAATCCTACTAACGAGAAATTAAACAAACAAAAGTATAAGCTCAACAAGCGTTTAAAACCTTTATCTAAACAGCACAATTGATGCCGGCACTTTATTATTTGCCGGCTCTAGAGACATAAGGTATTCGTAGACCGATAAAAGCTCCTCATCGCTAACCTCTGAAAGCTCCCGCCAGGGCATAGGATATTTAATCCTGCGCTCTATACCGCGGTGGCGGCCTTGTCTTACAGTTTCGACAAACT
>SPCL01000222.1 GCA_004525335.1 Thermodesulfobacteriales bacterium | reverse complement strand
TTCCCACTGGTAACAGTTGGAATTGCTCTGGGGTTTTTGTTAGCAAAAGAAATCTTAGGCAGTAATTGGGTTTGGGGACATAAAGAAACCTGGTCTATGGTTACATGGATACTCTATGCAGTGCTGATTCATGGAAGGTTGTCATCAGGTTGGAAAGGAAGAAAAGCCGCTTGGGGAGCAGTTCTTGGATTTGCTATAATCCTCTTCACTCTATTCGTTATAGGATATCTCGCCCCTGGACAAGATGGTTTCCTCGGTTAATAATAATTATAGTATCAATCTAATTCGCATCGCGCAGAGTTTATACAAAGTAGGACTTTTTATACAAAGTAGTACTTAAGGAGATTCAGTTTGGCCAAGAAAAAACAACTTGATGAAGTTTACTATCTTGGATATTTCAAAAAACTTTATGAGTCATGGGAAGAGTCCACTCATAAAATGATGGACGTATGGTTCAATAGCCCTCTTATGGATAGAGCTGTTGAGAAGTCCTCGGAATTTAAGAATTATGTTCAGGTTTTTATGGAGCAGTCTTTAGAACAGAGAAACGTTCCGGAAAGAGATGAAATGGACAAGCTCATTAACACAATTGATGCTCTTGAATTAAAAATAGCTAAAATGGAAGAAAAGATTGAAGACTTACAAAAGCATCCAGAGAAAACTTCAAATAAACCCAAAAGTAGAGTCAAAAAAGCTAAAGCCAAAACCCAATCTTAAAATCAGACATGCAATCCCTTATGCAAACTTTTATTAAAAACCTTATGATACAATCAATTTCTTCAAGAAAAAAAATAGGCAGGTGAATGAAATGGGATATGAATTTATCAATTTCGAAAAGGAAGATAGTGGAGTAGGTATTCTAGCGATAAATCGTCCTAAGGCTTTAAATGCACTTAATTGGGACACGCTCAAAGATCTGGGCAGCTTTGTTGAAAATGATCTTCCTAAAGAAGAGTTAAGAGTTTTGATTATTACTGGCGAAGGAGATAAAGCTTTTGTTGCTGGAGCCGACATCGCTCAGATGAGTGAAATGTCTGCATCGGAATTCAAAGAGTATGTAGATTATGCACACAAAATTTACAATTTAATCGAAAACGCCCCCTACCCTTCAATAGCGGCTGTGAATGGATATGCGCTGGGGGGAGGATGTGAGCTTGCACTTGCGTGTGATATAAGAATCGCATCTGAAAAAGCCAAACTTGGTTTCCCTGAGGTTAAACTTGGGATATTCCCAGGCTGGGGAGGTTCACAAAGAATTACAAGAATCATGGGCAACGCTAAAGCCAAAGAACTTATATTTACAGGCGAGATGGTTAGTGCTGAAGAGGCTCTTAGATTTGGTCTTGTGGAAAGAGTAGTTCCACATGAAGTAATTATGAAAGAAGCAAAAGAATTGGCGGAATCTATAGCCAAAAGAGCGCCGCTGGCTGTAAGCGCGGCAAAGAAAGCTATAAACACAGGGTCTGAGATGGGCTTGGACAAAGCGCTGGAGTTGGAGAAAGAACTGATTATCTCTTGTTTTGATACAGACGATAGAGCAGAAGGGATGAAAGCTTTCCTTGAAAAAAGAGAGCCTGAATTTAAGGGGAAATAGATATGGTTTAATAATTTAGTATAAGGTAAAGTATTAACCTATAGTAAAAATACCAATATAAGTCAATTCCAACAAAACGGAGGTTTAAATGCTAACTAAAATATTGAGGAGCCGTATAACTTTTTCTTTATTCGTAGTGTTATTAGCAGTTTCATTTAACTTAAGTACAAATGCATTCTCAAAGGAGGAGAAAATGTCTGAAGATATTCAGGAAACACCATCAGGACTAAAATACATAGTGATTGAAGAAGGTGAAGGGGATAAGCCTACAAATGGAAAGAAGGTAAAAGTTCATTATACCGGCAAATTAGAAGACGGGACTGTTTTTGACAGCTCAGTAAAAAGAGGCGTTCCAATTGAATTCACTCTCGGCGTAGGACAGGTAATCAAAGGCTGGGACGAAGGAATCGCCGATATGAAAGTAGGCGAGAAACGCCAGCTTATTATACCGCCAGATCTAGGATACGGGCCTAATGGTTATCCACCTGTAATTCCCGCTAATTCAACCCTTATTTTTGATGTAGAATTGGTAGAAATTAACTAAACATCTTATCCCGGTAGATTTGCACATAATTTGATTAATGTAATCTGATTTACAAAAGAATGTCCTTAAAGAGGGACAATGAATTATCTAGCTCATTTATATATAGCAGAAGATTCAGATGAATCATTATTAGGAAATCTACTGGGTGACTTTGTCAAGGGCCGTCTCGTCGAGCAGTACAGCCCTGAGATCATTAAAGGCATCAAAACACATAGGAAGGTAGATGCATATACAGATGCCCATCACAATTTCCTAGCTTGTAAGAAGCTATTAAGAGCCGACAGGCGAAGATTTGCGGGAATTATAGTAGATCTAAGCTTTGATCATTTTTTGGCTAAAAATTGGCCCAACTATTCAGACCTAGAACTAAGCGAATTTACCGATAGAGTTTACAGTGTTCTATTAGACCGCGAGCAAACTCTGCCTCAAAAGCTAAGACAGCGTCTGCCCTACATGGTTAAAGACGACTGGCTTGGGTCTTATAAAAATATAGAGACAATTGGACTTGCTCTTCATGCTATTTCCAAACGACTCAGTCGTTTTGAGAAGGCCAAGCCAATAAAAGACGGTTTAGATGATATTAAAAGTAACTATGAAGAGTTCGAGCAAAACTTCAATGAATTCTTCCCGGATTTAATAGCCTTTGTTGATAATTATAGAAGAACTACATTTGAGACCGGCAAATTACCTTCTACTGACTTGATTATTAAGTAAAGAAACCGTTTCATCCCAGCTAGCATTAAAATCCGAGCTACTGACTATATTAGGCCAGCTCAAATCCTGATGATCTTCAATATAGTTGTATATCTCAATTTGCCTTGGTGACAAAAAGACATTAGGAGACTGCAAGCCCCCTATTGCAGCATTTACTCTGGCAAGCTGTGTATTGGTCAT
>SPCL01000245.1 GCA_004525335.1 Thermodesulfobacteriales bacterium | reverse complement strand
CAATTCATATCAATATTGCATAATGTGTGAAAAGGAATAATTATCTCCAAGTTTGTAACCAAATATAGCTATCAATAGACTCTGGTGCAATAGGAACCGCAGCAAGAATCGGATAAAAATAGAGAAATACTCCTGCTGCGATAAGCAGATATATTCCCACAATTAATTTCCCAAATTGTGATTTTCTCCATAAGGAATTGAGATAGTAGGCGCTAATTATCAGAATAAACAACAGTGCCGGCAAGAAATGGTATATAAATGTTATCTTTCTTGGTGAAAGAGCCCAAGGAAGCCAATATGCAAAAACGCTGACTACGGCAAATATAAGCGCCGGCGATTCTTTTCTGATCACATTCACTATCCCGAGCACCAAAAACAAGCATCCTGTCCACCATATGAAAGGATTACCTAAAGCATATATGTAAGAATATTTTCCGCCCAAATCTTCAAAATACAGATAGATCGGCTTAAGTAAAAGAGGCCACTCCCACCACTCAGACTGATAGGGATGAGTCTCAGTAACCCCGCCGTGATATCCAAACATACTACTCTGGAGATTTATGAAATCTTGTATTGTATGGCCAAAATAAAGGAATGGTATGTAGCTGGCTAAATATATGAATAAAGGAATCAAGGCAAAGGCTACTATCATCCTTGGAAAGATGTTTAATACCGCTTGGATATAGGACTGCCCCTCTGAATCGGAGCTATAGACCTCAAAATAGTAAATCAAAAAGAATGAGACCCCGGCTAGGAACTCAGTCATGTATACACCGCTCCACTTAATTGACATCGCAGCACCACAAAAAGCACCGGCCAAAAGGAGAAATAAAGTTCTCTGGGATTTGGCATATTTTACAACAAATAGGGAGGCTAAAAGAACAAAGTTAGCCATAAAAATATCAACCATAGTTATACGGCTTAAGACAAAAATAAAAGATTCAAATGTGTAAAGGAATGCTGCTATTAACCCCACACCGTTATTAAATAAGTTCCTTCCTAGAAGGAAAATAAATAGGGTCCCCAGGACACCAAATAAGGCCTGAAAAAACCTCCAGCCAAATGTGTTATCGCCAAATAATATTATACCTAGGGCACTGATTTCCTTTCCAAGAGGTGGGTGAGTCCATTCGTACGCAAAGTCCTTAGGGGCGGCTTCCCCGGGAACCTCCCAAGCCAATTTATTACCTTTTGCCATTTCCTGAGCTGTAAAAGCAAAGTAGACCTCATCAAAATAATAACTCTGAGGAATTTCAAGCCGGTGAAATTTAAGACCGAAACTAATCAGAATTACGAGAAATAGTAGTATCTCAATCCTATAGGTTTGTAATAATACTCTGAATGACATTATCTTGTCCTAAACCGTGCTAAGTTAAGAATTTAAAGTGTCCTTTTGCTTGAGTGTATGATTTAAAAAATTAAAAAACACAACAACGAAGGCTACTAAATATAGAACGAACATAAATGGTATGAGAACCTTTTCTATTTCGTCAGAAACCCCGCGATACTCTGTTGTAAGCTGTATGTATGAATAAATCATATTGCATACATAAACTCCCGACACAATAGCATACAAATAAGGAAATATCCAAGACCTAAACATTATAACTGTGAAAAATACAATTGAAGGAAGGAGATGTCTTTCGTGAGCGCGGGTTACAAAAAGAAAAAGAGCAAAAAGGATTAGAGTAACAGCCTGAAAAATTAAATAGGTATAGTCTTTATCCCTATTCTTCCTCTGGAAATTAAATTTGAATAGGGAAGCAAATATAACAGCAAACAATGCTCCGAATATGAGGGTGCCCCAGGTTTTGTATGAAAGCCCCAAAAATAGGAGACCATCGCTTTTCCACATCGCGAAAGCTCCCCAGAAATTAAAAGTATTCAGCGATGCAAATTTGTACTGTTCATAGGCTGCATCGAATCTCTCTTTTATTAACTCTATCGGCCCGGTAAAAATATAGAAGAATGAATCAAATTTATCACAAATAAAGGGGAGAGTGATAATTGTACAGGCCACAATGATCGTGATGATAATCTTAATAGAAGGAATAAAATTCTTTATATTCCATCTTTGGGCAGATCTTAAGAAGGGATCTATCGCTATAAAACCTATGATAGGAAACAAGACTATACTTTGTGGTTTGATCATAAAAGCTATTGCGGCAAATAAGCCTGATAAAACAAACCGCTTTCTAAGACCGAGAATTATGGAGAACAATATCGGGAATGCGTGGACGGAATCAACCTGACCCCAAAATGTCGAATTTGATAAAGAGGCTGGGTTAAAGAAGTATACCAAAGAAGAGATCATGGCAATCCTTGTGCTTGCAATTGGCTTTAACGCTACAAAAATTAGTATGGAAATACCAAGATCAGAGAGATTAGCGGGAAGTTTAAAAAGGATATGTACAGAAAGCCACGGCATTGCTGTATGGAGCTCATTAAGTATCCATAGGATATAGAGATAGCCGGGCAGATAATCACACCAATTCTTATCGTAAAATTGTGAAAAACCATCATTTGACCAAGCTCTGCCCCAACCTTGCCAAGCACCGAAATCACCTTCGTATGTTATAAGAGTGGAGAGGTAAATTCTAAGCAGAAAACCGGCCAAAAGGATTAGAGATAATTGAAGATAAACATTGTTCTTCAAATTAGGCTTTTTAGCTATCTCTAAGTTCATTTCTAAGCTTCCATGATTCCTT
>SPCL01000231.1 GCA_004525335.1 Thermodesulfobacteriales bacterium | reverse complement strand
TCAGAGAGCCACATTGCTCTGGCAATGGAGAAAAAAGTCATCGAATCTGAAAAGCGCCTCGAGCAAGCTCAGGGGTTTTATAAATCCGGAAGGGTCCCGCAAATTGACGTTACGAAAGCAGAAGTAACCCTTGGAAACTCTAAGCTTGAGCAGATTCAAGCCAAGAACAACCTAGAAGTTGCCAAAGTGAATTTGCAGACCGTGATGGGACTTGAATACGATTCATTCGGATATGAATTAGATGATTCCCCAGAGCTCACAATAATGTCCTACCAAGTTGAGGAGTCTATAGTTCAAGCACTAGGCTCAAGACCGGAACTAAAGAGCCTGGAAGCTCAAACAATAGCCATGAAAGCTAACTTAAATGCATCTAAAAAAGAATTTTATCCGGAGGTATTTGGAAGAACTGCCTATAGGTTTGAAGGTAAAGGCGCTGAGACTCCCGGTTTTATAGCCGGTGTAGGTGTTAAGTTCCCAATTTTTGAAGGGTTTTCGAGATTTGCTAAAGTAGAGGATTCAAGAGCCAATCTGAAACGAACTAACGCTGAGCTTAGATCTACTAAAGCTGGGATAGTATCACAAATTAAGCAATTACACTTAGATCTCGAGTTTGCTAAACAAAATATTAACGTCACAAAGAGAACCAGAGATTCGGCTGAGCAGAGTTTGAACTTAGCCACAGAAAGGTATAATCTGGCTAGAGCTTCTTCGGTCGAATTAGCAGAGGCTGAAGCAATATTTGCCATCTCAAATGCTCAATATATGCAGGCGATTTACAACTACAATATCAACGTTGCAAGATTAGAGAGAGCCACAGGGGAGATTAATGAATCTCAAGAACAGTAAGTTATATATAGGACTATTAGTAATTATCGTGGTTGCGATATTCTTAGTCCCCCGCTTTTTCAGCGACGGCGGCTCATCGGTTGTATATATGACGGCCAAAGTCGATAGAAGCACTATCACCTCTCAAATAACTTCATCAGGAACAATTAACCCTTTAAGAACTATCGAGATCGGCTCTCAAGTAGCGGGCTATGCTAAAAATATTTTTGTAGACTACAATGCTGAAGTAAAAAAAGGCGACCCTCTTTTAGAAATTGACCCCTCAAGACTACAAACTGAACTAAAGCGTGCTCAAGCTGATAACAAAAAAGCTGCTGCCGATCTTAATCTTACAAGTTCAGTCTATAACACGAACAAAGACCTTTATGAAAAAAGACTTATCTCTAAAGAAGAGCTTGATGATTCTAAATCAAAATACTTAGCAGCATCAGCTGCTCTGGAGCAATCCAAAGCTACAATTGAAATAACTGAAGCAAATTTAAACAATACGACTATCCGCTCACCAATAGACGGCATAGTGCTTTCTCGCAATATAAATACCGGAGAGAACGTTACACCAAATGGCAAGCCGCTTTTTTTGATATCTCAAGAGCTTTCAAAGATGAAAATTGATACAAATGTAAGTGAGGCAGACATAGGTAAAATTGGAAGAGACCAAAAAGCATTTTTTACTGTTGATGCTTTTCCTAATGAAACTTTTGAAGGTACGGTTTCTCAAATTAGAAATGAGCCCATAACAAACAACAGTGTAGTTACTTACAATGTTGTAGTTTCGATAAATAATGACGGGAACAAATTAAAACCCGGTATGACTGCAGATGTAAAAGTTATAGTAGCAGAAAAAGCAGATATAAAACGAGTCCCGACATCAGCTCTAAGATTCATACCGCCCTCTTCTGCAATTATTGATACTAATAATGTAGACATAAACACTTCTCCACATGTATGGATTCCCTCCAAAAATGGACAAATCAAAGCTGTCCAAGTAATGCCCGGGATTGGGGACGGTCGACATACTGAAATTACCCAGGGTGAGATCAATGAAGGAGATGAAGTTATCGTTGAAGCGCTAATTAAAGAGGATTCAGGAAATAGCGCATCTTACCTACCTCAACCCAAGAGATTCTAAAAAATGAGCACTAATAATCTTGTTATCGAAGTCAAAGATATTCATAAGACATATGACTTGGGAGATGTAAAAGTCCAGGCCCTTAAAGAAATCTCTATTGAAATAGAGAACGGAGATTTTGTATCCATAATGGGCGCTTCAGGTTCGGGCAAAAGTACTTTTATGAATATCATCGGATGTCTAGATAAACCAACGAGCGGAGAATACTTCCTCGATAACAATCAAGTTTCCTCAATGGAAACTGACGAACTTGCAGAAATAAGGAATGTGAAAATAGGATTTGTTTTTCAGAGCTTTAACCTCTTGGCTAGAACATCTGCGATAGAGAATGTTGAGCTTCCCCTGATATACAACAACACAGACTCGAAAAAGAGATCAGAACTTGCAAGCGAAGCCATCTTAAAAGTAGGCCTGGGTGGACGAGAACATCACCACCCTTCCCAGCTCTCAGGTGGACAACAGCAGCGAGTGGCAATAGCACGGGCAATAGTCAATAATCCAAGCATTATTTTAGCTGATGAGCCTACAGGGAATCTCGACTCTCAGCCGAGTATGGAAATCATGGAAATTTTTAAGGGCTTAAACCAACTAGGGAAAACAATCATAATGATTACACATGAACGGGATATTGCAGAATATGCCCAGAGAGTAATTACATTTAAAGACGGCTATATTACCGAGGACAAGCGTCAGATATCCCGGAGCTGATTACTATTAGATAAGCAACAAATAACAGCAGTACAATTTACTAATTAAGTCTAATATACGGTCCTTATAAATTCGGTTCCACCGACAGCGAAATCTTCAAATATATCCCCGTTTACATCTCCAATACCCTGAACTAATGATCCAAAATTGGATTCACCGGCCTCTCCAACTAGCTCTGCATCTGCATTTGAAGCGGATACTGTAGCGGGGAAGTCCGTCTGTCCAAAGAAAATGTAGACATTACCATTGGC
>SPCL01000122.1 GCA_004525335.1 Thermodesulfobacteriales bacterium | reverse complement strand
TTCCAAAGCTTTATCTCCACCTCTTTTGTATACCGCTACCCATCTTTCCAGACTCCTTTTGCTGTGTGGACATACCTTTGCCACATCTACTAACCGCACCTCCCCCATCACTATTGGTAATACCCATCTCAACCTCTCTTCTTTAATTGTTTGTGCCATATATATCCCCATTTCCCCATTCTAGGGAAAACCGCCATATGTCCTTGCACATTACCTTGGGGGCTTGACACATTTTCTATAATATATCGTTGTCTATTGCGTATTATTCTATATAATATTATCCATAGGCTATGGGAATAATAAATGGATCTCTTCGTAGACGATTGCTCTATAAGTTTTTTAATACAGCTGTAAATGTTGTATTAATGCTCATGATTTTCTTTTTAGTAAATTTAGCTTCTCATAGTTATGTACTTGGAGCTGAGTACCAATCAACTAATTCACACTCTGAGACATTGATACACCAAATAGCTCCGGAAGAAAAATATAGCGGAGCATTTGCGGAGCATTTGTATGCTCAAGTTGATGAAGAAGTATTAGTTGAAACAGAGAGTATCGATCCTTCCCCAAACTATAAAACCGGATATTACGGCACAAAAGATTGGCAGGCTTTTGTAGCAGTTTACCTCTGGCTTGTAGGAATGAATGGAGATTTAGGAGTAGGTAACACAACTGCCGATGTTGATGTAAGCTTTGGTGATATTTGGGATAATCTTGATGTTGGGGGTCAGCTACATATTGAGTTCTGGTGGAAAAAGTGGATTTTCTTTGTGGATCCATTGTTTATGAAACTTTCTAGTAGTAGTAGTCAAACTAGGATAATCGGTACAAGAAAAGCTGATGTAGAAGTAAAGATGTTTTTAATGGATTTGGCAATGGGGTATAGAGTAGCAGAATTTGCTCTTGGCCCTAATACTAAATCAAATAATTTTAAGACATGGCCCGCAGTTGCAATAGACGTTTATGGAGGCGGTCGAATATTAAGCGTGGACAGTACTATAGACCTAACCTTGGATACTCCAATTGGACAAAAAAAACAAAGTATTGGTGTAGATGAAGCATGGTTTGATTTTATTGTTGGAACAAGGTTTATATTTGATTTTACTGAGAGCCTGCTCTTGAGTGTTAAAACTGATATTGGAGGGTTTGGACTTGGATTCTCATCTGATATCGACTGGAATTTTGTTGCAAATTTAGGTTATACACTTCCATGGTGGGGTGTAACTCCATATGTAGGATATAGAGTACATTACGTAGACTACGAGGATGGGAGCGGTGATAATCGATTTAAATATGATATTTGGCATACAGGTCCACAGATAGGAATAGGTGTTAGGTTTTAAAAAACTTTAACTATCAAACATACTATTCGCATGCAATTTATACTCATGATTTGCCCCCCTATAATAGGTCCATAAGTTAAGATATTTTTTAGAGAGAAAACCCTATACATAGGAGGTCATTATAATGGGCAGGAAACGTTATACCCCGGAGCAGATAATACGGTTACTACATCAGTCAGAAGTACTTTCTTCTGAGGGTAGGAACCTATCAGAGATATGCAGAGAGATAGGAGTAACAGTGAACACTTATTACCGCTGGAGGAAGGAATACGGAGGTATGCAGGTCAGTTACAATAAGTCATTTGTGAGTTTGAATCTTTTGATACTTGTAGTATTTCGTCTGCCGGAACAGCCAATTCCCAAATATTCTGAATCCTGACTTCTTTTATTTCAAAGATAGATATGAACTTGTGTGATTCTACACGCCCGTCTTTCAGGAATAATCTCTCCGTATATTTAACGGTCACATAATCTCCTGTAGCAATAACCATTTCAAATGGAAGGAATGTTACCTTTTTATATTTGGAAATTAACATTTCGATGTATGTGTACGTTTGGTCATAATTCCAAAGCTCATTATTTTTGCGAATTTTGAGTTTGGGGCTCATAAGGTTCGAAAACGTAGAGATATTTTTCTTCTCAATCAACTCATGAAATGCGGAGGTTGTAATTTCTATGTTTCGTTCACTCAGTTCAGTTTTTCCAGAATCTAGAATCTGAAATTCTGCTAAATCCCTTTTTTTCATAACTTCCTCCCTTTCTCTAATGAGTGAGTATAGCGGATTAAAAATAATTACTAAGTTAAATTGAAATTTGAATTTCTGTCGTCCTATGCCGGCATGATTATTTGACTAATATTGTCATTGCGATTCGTGGATATACTCCACGGGGCCATCGATCACGGGCTTTCCTACCAAATTAGCAATTCTAGCCAACATGCCATTAAATATCAGGTGATGTAAAGGGTATACAGAATACCAGTATAATATACCGCCCAATCCCCTGGGAATAAATCTGGCAATTTGATGAATCTCCACGGTCTCATCTTTCTTGGAAAGGATAGTGAAATCCAGAGTCGCGCTTCCGGGTAATTTCATCTCGGCCTTTAACAAAAGTCTTTTATAATTCTTAACTTCTTTTATACGCCAGAAATCCACGATGTCCCCCTGAATTAAATTATAAAGGTCAGTTCTTCCTTGCCTCATTCCAACACCACCGACTAGACGATCTATTAAGCCTCTGAGTTTCCATAGCAAATCCGCATAATACCACCCGTTTTTGCCGCCAATGTTTAACAGAGGTTGCCAGGCTTCCTGAGGAGTTGCCTTAATTCTGACTACTCGGTGGTCTTGAAAAACCTTGCCGCCAGCCCAGGTGTCGTCCCCCGGATAAGTCCACTCAGGCGGAGGGATTACATCCGTATGTTCATCAATATCCTTAATTAAATCATGTTGCCTCTCGTCAAGAGCCAGTTTTATAGCTGTTTTGCAATCCATTAAATCCTGAGGTATTTCAACCCGTATTCTGTTTTCGAGACAAACTACTTTAGTGCTCAAGCCCTGAGCCAGTGGTTTGGCAATCGCTGCATTAATCGGTGTTACGAGATGAATCCAGTATGAGCTTAATCTTGGTGTTAAGACCGGAACGGGGAGTATCCTTCTTTTAGAAAGACCCGCTTGCGAGGCGTATATTTCAATCAGTTGCTGATAGCTCAGGATTTCCGAACCCCCGATGTCGTAGGTGTTGCCTGTTGTGGATTCAGCATTCAAACATTTAACCAGGTAATATAGTACATTTCTTATGCCTATTGGTTGCGATTTTATACGTACCCACTTTGGAGTTATCATGATTGGAAGTCGTTCGACGAGATATCTAAGTATCTCGAATGATGCACTTCCCGCTCCAATAATCATAGCTGCCCGTAAAACAGTTGTCGGAACTTTTCCAGATTGCAGTATTTCACCAACTTCAATTCTGGAAAGAAGATGTTTACTGGTTTTTATATCCTTTTCGCCCAAACCGCCAAGATAGATTAATCTTTTCAGTCCGCAATGCTCGGCAACTTTAACCATATTCTGCGCTGCTGTTCTGTCAGCTTCAGCATAATCTTCTTTGCCAGGGTCCATCGAATGAATAAGATAGTATGCGACTTCGCAGCCCTGTGTAACATTTAATAATGAGTTCTCATCAAATATATCAAACTCGGCCAACTCAACTTTTCTTTCGTCACTCCAGGGCCTTTTTTTAAGTTTTTCGATAGATCTGCCGCATGCTCTGACTGAATAACCGCTGTTAAGGAGTTCCGGAACAAGTCTCGCGCCCACATAACCGGAGGCTCCCAGAACTAGTACCTTTGAGTAATTGCTGTCCATTTTTGACTTTTTGTTCTTTTGATCTTCTTTTTTCATAAAACAATATTGTCTTAAACGATAATTTTTTTCTTACAGCTTTATGATAGCATGAATTTTAAATTCTGTGAATTTTAAAGCAATCATGTTGGTATTCGTCAATTTGATTAATAGGTATAGACAATTAGAACCTTTTTATAAAATGTTTCTTTAGACAACTCCTTTGATTTGCCCCCCCCTATAATAGGTCCATAAGTTAAGATAATGGATTATTATCACAAGTAGTTAGAGCAACATAAATCTTCTCTAATTCAAGCGATCTCAGTAAAACCTATGTATAGGGTTATCTTTGCATGAGAACTCTTAAATTTGCACGGTTTCTGCGAATGTTTTTCGTGGATTATAGTTTCACAGTTAGGAGAATTAACTATTAATTAGAGGACATCTACAATATATTGCTCAAACTCAATATGTGAAAAATCCTACTTCTATGATAAGTCTAATAACATTTTAAGAGAATAAGGTTTTGACTACTATTCTTAAATAAGTTAGCCCAAGATTTAGAGTAAATCAGCAGCATACCTGCTCCCATTCCCCGTCTACGCACCTGCCTATTTTACAACCTACATCTGGGATGGGTTTAATACCGCAGTCTAATATAGGAGAAGTGTCGCAAACTTGCTCCCACTGTCCGTTTACACACTGACCTATTTTGCAACCTACATTTGGAATTGGTTTTATTCCACATGATACAGTTGGTGAAGTATCACATACCTGTTCCCACGTACCGTCTACACAGCGACCAATATGACAGCCAACTTTTGGTATCGGTTTTATACCACACTTAAGTGTTCCATCTGCATATGATACAGTGGGTATCAATAAGATAATAGCTAAGAGGGCTAATCCATATTTTTTCATCTGATAGGCGCCTTCAAGTCCTATTTTTGTTTTGGTTTTAGAATCCCATCCCCTTTGTTTTATTGCTCCCTCCCTTTACCTTTTACAAAGCATTTTACCAACTTAACTATACTTCGTCCTTAATGTGGAGCAGTATATTTTAGGAAACACTCTTCAGAGCCAAAAGCTGCATGACTGATTCATTATTTTACCGATTACAACTTGTATTTAGAATCTCGGCTATAATATAATGAGAGTGTAATAGATTTTACTTCAAACTCTGTATTTAAAAAATCAGGAGAAATAGATATGAGCAGATTGCTAAAGTCACGAGGATACTTTATGAAGAGTTTGGGATTTGTATTACTATTTGGATTTATATCATTAGGTGCAATCGGGGGGTGCAGTGATAACAATGGTGGAGGTCAGGATAGTACAGGTGCTACAACAGCACTTACGGAAAACGACTTAGTAAATGACCCCAGTTTGCGAGCTGACCTCGAAAGACATCTTATAGTACATTTCCTAGAGCACCCTGAAACATTGGAACTTGGAAAAGATACAGGTGAAGTGGGTATAGATGAAATTCCAGTTACATATCAAGAAACAGTTGAGCAGCGATTTTGTTGGGAAGATGATGATACTGATGCAATGCACTTCATGGAACTTGTAGATAGTGAAGGCAGTGAAATATTAAGAGTGGATGTAAATGGTGAGTGCGTAACAGAAGTAATAGAGGCAGGGGATTATGTATTGACTCTTCACCATGACGGAAGGATTTTGACTACACATCCTATTTTTATGATTCCCAATCCGGATGATACACAGCAATCGAGAGAGACAGATGGATTAATTAACAGGTTTAAACTAGTAATAGTGAATATACTACAGGGCATCCATGATACTGTATCCAAAGATGCGAGAGCGTCGATTCAGGATAATATAGATACCCTTTTAAAGACAAATTACTGTCTTAGTTGCAATCTAGGCTCTGCGGATTTGACCGGTGCGGTTTTGAATGGTGCGCAGTTGTATGATGCGGATTTGGCGAGAGCGAAATTGGGCGGTGCGAAATTGAGCGGTGCGGTTTTGGAGATTGCGGATTTGAGCTATGCGGTTTTGACCGGTGCGGATTTGAGATATGCGAATTTGAACAAAGCGACTTTGACCGGTGCGGTTTTGACCGGTGCGGAGTTGTTAAATGCGACATGGTGTAACGGCTGTATATGTGACTCGCCATCAAAGGGCACGTGTGTTGGGTGTCCGTCTGTAGAAGAGGTTTGTAATTGACCTGCCCCCCCTATAATAGGTCCATGTGTTAAGTTATTTTTTAGAGAGAAAACCCTATTAATAGGAGTTAGATTAAATGGGCAGGAAACGCTACATCCCAGAGCAAATAATAAGACACTTGCGTCAAGCTGATGTTCTATCTGCACATTCTAGATGTGACCAAATTTGTGACCATATGAAATTACTAATCGTTACAAACATAAACCAAGCCTTACAAATAGTAATTAATAATATTTAATGATATAGGATGGTTATAGCTAAAAAGGACAAAATCTGCAAGTTCATACAATATATAAAATCGGGCTCATAACCCGAAGGTCGTAGGTTCAAATCCTACCCCCGCTACCAGAATTCCTTATTCTTTCCAGCAGGTTACCACTGCTAAGATTTCTTTAGATGTGCCGTTAAGTAGTAATGT
>SPCL01000297.1 GCA_004525335.1 Thermodesulfobacteriales bacterium | reverse complement strand
GCTTTCAGGCAAGTGGGCAAATTAAAAGAAGCGGAAAACTATTTTAACCAGCAAATCAAATATGGTGAAGAAAGTATAAAACTCGACAGGGAATTTGCACAAAGAAAGGCGTCACAGTATGATCTGGCAGCTACGTATGCTTTTAGAGGTGACAAGATAAAGGCTTACCAATATCTTGATGAATTTAATACAATGAATTCTTATCCATTATGGTGGGTAATTCTTATAAAACACGATCCTCTGTTTGATACTATCCGTAAAGAAGAACGATTTCAAAAGATAATTCAAAACATGGAAGCAAAATATCAAGCAGAGCATGAAAGGGTGAGAAAATGGCTTGAAGAGCTGGGGATGCTATAATTATTTGATCATTTAGGATCGAAGAAGGCTGTTGCCGGGCTGAA
Source organism: Thermodesulfobacteriales bacterium (assembly GCA_004525335.1). Taxonomy (GTDB): domain Bacteria; phylum Desulfobacterota_D; class UBA1144; order Nemesobacterales; family UBA2774; genus CR02bin9. Next base: position 1,657 of record SPCL01000297.1, on the reverse strand, counting down.
GAATAATTAAACAAACATCCTTGGCAGGAGTCACTGATGTAATTGTAGGGGTGGCCAAAATAAAAGGAAGATAGAAAAATCGCACCCCGTGGCCTCTTAAAAGCATGCTTTTTTCCCGCTGCAAAAAAAAGTATTGTCGACATCCCTGCTGGACTGAACAAAAAGCATTTCAGATTATATGCTACGAAGGGCTTTCCAGAGCGAGTCATAGCAATGTGCTACCTTTGCATTCATGACGAACAAACAAGAAGATTCTGCAACAGAGACCACATTCCAACCTTATAACACCCTGGAGTTATACGACACTACAGGATCGCTCTCACAATATATTGTCTATAACCTGTTTCGTATCCTCCGCCCAATACGCAAGAAGTATAATCTGACAATTAACGAAATTGTCATCTTAAACGGAATGATGCTATACAATAAGTACATTGGATCATCATTCAGCTACTCCGCCATTCTCCGCTTTGTAGGATACTTCAACGATAAGAAGATGAGATATTACTTTGGCAGTCTCCAGGAGAAGAACTGTATTGTGTTGTCTGATATACTCAACGGGGCAAAAAGATATAAATTGACTATGAAAGGTTATGATGCCATAAAGTATATGGAAGAAAGTTATGATAAGGCATTATATGTGTTCTTGAATAGTTATAATATTACTATCTAAGGGTTATTTTAACTCAAGCGGGTTTTCTATTTTAATCTTAACCTTATGCTCCAAAATGCAGCAATTATTTTTGCTTCAGAAAATAGTTCTACAGGTTTCTTTTAATAGACCAATATTCTTTTAACAGCAATCTCCATTTCATATTCAGAGTATCGTATCTCACTGAGGTGTTTGCAAATTGTTTGCAAATGATAAAAAATGAAGAGGGTCTGCATCATCGCAAACCCTCATCCTGTATTTGTCGGGGTGATCTGACTCGAACAGACGACCCCTTGCACCCCATGCAAGTGCGCTAGCCAACTGCGCCACACCCCGAAAAATCATTTACCCTGACGTACTTTTCTAATCCAACTCGCTTCTTTATTCCCTTTAGCTTCTTTTCAACTTTCATGGCTTCAGATCTTGTTTTAAATCCTTTCCAGCATTTTAGCCGCCAGGGGATATATGGTTTAGTCGACAGGTTTCTACCCTGGTTATGCTCTCTTAATCTTTCCTCAAGGTCTTTAGTCTGTCCAATATAGTATCTTTTACTCTCTGTAGCTTCTATTATATAAACAAAGAACATAATTTGTTAGCAAGTGCGCTAGTCCCGAAAAATCGATTCAGCTATGGCGAAATCAGATTTTTCGAGGATCCTCGCCACGCCGGGCGTGGCGGGACCAACTGCGCCACACCCCGAAGATTTCTTAAAACACCTTTGTCAAAAGCGATGGCAAATTTAATATAAAAATTCGTCTTTCCCATGACAGGAAAGTAAGATATTTGAAAACTCCCTGATACATTGAGCTTAATCTACCCGGAAGGATGGAAAAATGGATTATGGAGAAAGAAAAAATAGAGGTTCTTATTCAAAATGTCGATAATGCCAAATCCGGAGTCAAAGCAGTGACGGTTTCATCGAGCAAATCAGACATATGTCGTTCTCTTTTTAGGTTACATTTAGCAAGCATATTTATCAAATAGTTACTGATGACTCAATTGGTG
>SPCL01000029.1 GCA_004525335.1 Thermodesulfobacteriales bacterium | reverse complement strand
TTGGCTCCGGAGGAGGGATTCGAACCCCCGACCTAGTGATTAACAGTCACCCGCTCTGCCAGCTGAGCTACTCCGGAACCGAGAACTACGCTCAGAACTTCAAGCACAACATTCTAACAGAAGAACATAATCAGTCAAGGATATAACTCTACATTTATGTATATTTAGAGAGCCTACTAGCGTGACTGAATTTAATAGGTTGCTTAGAATCCACTCAAAACGTATACTAAAGCAGTCTTAAATAAGCTCCAATTTTAAAATAATGCCTAAAAAAACCGACAAAACAGATAAAACTGAAGAGAAACGGTATCAGGGGAACCTGCTCCCGGCTCATACAACATCCCTTCAACGCTACATGACTGAGATTAGCAACGACCCGATCCTAAGCCGAGAAGAAGAGTATGAACTAGCTATGAAGTACAAGAAGGACGGTGATTTAGACGCTGCGAGAAAACTTGTTTCATCTAACCTTAAGTTCGTAGTAAAAGTAGCAAATGAGTATAAAAACTACGGCCTAAATACTATGGACATCATTCAAGAAGGAAATATAGGGCTTATGCACGCTGTAAAAGGGTTTGACCCGACCAAGGGCTATCGCGTTATCTCCTATGCGGTATGGTGGATAAGAGCATATATTCAAAACTATATAATCAAAAGCTGGAGTCTAGTTAAAGTCGGGACTACACAGGATCAGAGAAAATTGTTTTACAAACTTCGCTCCACTAAGAACCAAATGGAACTGGGAGATGGAAATTTAAGTTCAGAGGATTACAAAGAACTGGCCGACAAGCTTAATGTTTCCAATGAAGCGGTGATAGAAATGGATAAACGAATGGGGGGTAAGGATCTGTCTTTAGATGCTGAAATTAAAGGCGATACTGACTTATCTCATATGGATTTTCTTGCTGATGATAATGTAGTAAATCAGGAAGATCTGATAACTAAGGTAGAGGAAGAAAAAAGAATAAAGAGCGGAATGATTGATGCGCTTAAAACATTAAAAGATAGAGAAAGATTTATAATAGAGAACAGAATTTTGGCGGACAAACCGCTAACATTAGAAGAACTAGGTACAAGATATAATATATCCAGGGAAAGAGTAAGACAGATTGAAAACGCTGCGCTTAAGAAACTGAAAACTGTTCTGAAAGAAAAAGGTATCAGTAAAGATTCTTGAGGCTTATATAGTAAATCCCTCTATCCAGCGCTTATCATATCGTAGGCTTTGCTAAGCGCCTCAGATAATTTTTCTGGATTATCTCCGCCTGCCTGAGCTAAATCGGGTTTACCCCCACCCTTTCCGCCAATTATTGGAGCAAGTTCTTTAACCATATTTCCAGAGTGGTACTTATTTGTTAAATCCTTTGTTACACCTACCAAGATATAAGCTTTGCCGTTAGCCGTACTACCTAGCACCGCAACGCCTGAATCAAGCTTGCTTTTTACGTCGTCCCAAACTTTTCTGAGTTGCCCTGCGTCAGCCCCTGATACTTCGGCAGATAACATTTTGGTACCGTTAACTTCTTTGATGTTGTCCATCAAATCGCCGGCTTTTTCGGTAAGGATCTTATTTTTATATGTGTCAAGCTCGCTCTTAATCGACTCGTTCTCTTCAACAAGCTTTTTGAGCCTGGATACGAGATCGGATTCTGAAACTCTCAAAATAGTAGAAGCTTCTGCAAGTGTATCTTCTTTTCCTCTCATAAAGTCCCAAGCCGACCTTCCCGCAAGGGCGTCGATTCTTCTGACTCCCGCAGAAGAAGCTCCTTCAGAGACAATCTTAAAAAGACCAGCCTCGCCTGAGGTATCTAGATGAGTGCCTCCACAAAGCTCAACACTATAATCACCAATGTTTACTACTCTTACCTTATCTCCATATTTTTCTTCAAAGAATGCCATTGCTCCCTTTTTTATTGCATCATCATAAGAGACATCAGTTTCAATAATCACGCTATCGTCCCATCTAATCCTCTCGTTAATCATTTCTTCCATCTTTCTTATATCTTTATTATCAATAGGAGAATGGTGCGTGAAATCGAATCTTAATCTCCCTTGAGCAACAAAAGAGCCCGCCTGGCCAACATGAGTTCCAAGCACTTCTCTAAGTACCGCGTGGAGAATATGTGTTGTAGAATGATGTGTTTCTACTCCATGCCTAAAGTTTTCATTTACTTTTAGTTCTACTTTATCACCGACCCATAGCGTGCCTTTTTTAATTACTGCGTGGTGGACTATGATTCCATGAAGAGGTTTTTTAGTATCAATTACTTCTGAGATTCCTTTTTCAGCTTCAATTGTTCCTCTGTCACCAACCTGTCCTCCCGACTCTCCATAAAAAGGGGTCTGATCGCATATTAGTTCAACTTGATCCCCTTCACTTGCGCTATCCACAAGCATTCCGTCTTTTATTAGTGCAGTGATTCGTCCTGTATCTGAAGTTCTATCATACCCAGTAAAATTAACGATCATTCCACCGGAAATAAATTCTTTATATAAAGGCTCTAATTGACCGTCAGTGTCTCCCTTCCAAGCTTCTCTGGATTTTGTTCTCTGCTGCTCCATTTCTTTTTCAAAACCCGCGTGGTCCAGAGTTAATCCGTGTTCTCCGGCTATATCCTCTGTAAGATCAACAGGAAATCCAAAAGTATCGTAGAGCTTAAATACAACGTCTCCGGGAATTACTTTTTCTCCCTTATGCTGTTCAATCTCCACTTTCAACAGTTCAAGTCCTCTGTCTATAGTTTCAAAAAATCTCTCTTCTTCGTTTTTTACAACATCAGCTACAAAATCAATTCTTTCCTCAAGTTCGGGATATGCGTCCTGCATTATTTCTTTTACTTTAAAGGTTATCTTATACAAACATGGGTCTTCAATCCCAAGCATTTTAGCATGGCGAACCGCTCGTCTTAGTATTCTCCTGAGTACATACCCCCTACCCTCGTTTGAAGGAAATACGCCGTCGGAGATCAAAAAAGTTACAGCACGAGCATGATCAGCTATTACTCTCATAGAGACATCGGCTTCCTCATCTTGCCCATAACTCTTTCCTGAAATCTCTTCTACATTCGCTATTAATCCACGTAAAAGATCGGTTTCATAATTGCTTTTAACGCCTTGAAGCACTGCTGTAATCCTTTCAAGCCCCATTCCTGTATCAATGCTCGGATTAGGAAGAGGGGTCATCTTGCCGCTTGAGTCCCTATCATATTGCATGAATACGAGATTCCACAGCTCAAGATAGCGATCGCAATCACAGCCTGGCGAACAAGTGTCCTTACCGCAGCTAAATTCTTCTCCCTGATCGATAAGTATCTCTGAACACGGTCCACATGGACCGGTATCACCCATAGACCAGAAGTTATCCTTCTCCCCCATGCGAAGGACTCTATCTTGTGGAAGTCCAATTACTTTTTGCCATAATTCTGACGCTTCATCATCCTCTTCAAACACCGTTACCCAAAGTTTAGAGGCCGGCAGCTTATAGACTTCTGTAATTAGTTTCCAGGCAAATTCAATCGCTTCTCGTTTAAAATAATCTCCAAAAGAAAAGTTCCCAAGCATCTCAAAAAAAGTATGATGTCTTGCAGTGTGACCAACATTCTCAAGATCATTATGCTTACCTCCAGCCCTTACACATTTCTGAGCGGAAGTTGCCCTATTATATGAACTTTTTTCAAGACCCAGAAATATGTCCTTAAATTGCACCATTCCGGCATTAGTAAAAAGAAGGGTTGGATCATTTTTAGGTATAAGCGATGAGCTTCTCACAATGGTATGGTTATTCTCTTCAAAATACTTTAGAAATAAATCTCTAATCTCTGAGCCAGTCATTATCTGTTTAATACTCCTAATTTATTTTCACTAAATTTGGGCTTGGGGTTCTTTTACTTTGATTGATGGATATGTTGCAGCTAACTGCCCACATGCGCCCAGAATATCACTACCGCGGCTCTTTCTTATTCTCACGTTGATCCTATAGGATATCAAAATTTCCTGAAATTTAAGCACTCTGTCCCACGATGGTGATTTATAAGGAAGCGGATACGCTTCGTTAAAAGGAATGATATTAATTTTACATTTTATGCCGCGAAGAAGTTTTCCTAATGTATGCGCATCAATATCAGAATCGTTTACATCCTTTAGAAGTACATATTCGAACATCAAATATTTTCTATTAGGAACTGGGAAATTTATGCTTGCCTCTAAGAGTTCTTTTATTGGATACCTTTTGTTAATAGGCATTATTTCATCCCTGAGTTCATCACTTGGCGCATTGAGAGAAACCGCTAGATTAACAGATACCTGTTCTCCAAGTTTTTTTATTTGTGGTACAAGCCCTGAGGTAGAGACGGTAATACGCTTAGGTGAAAGGGCAAGATAATTAGGGTCTGTTAAAACATTTATTACTTTTACTAAATTTTCTAAGTTATCCAAAGGCTCACCCATACCCATAAAGACTATATTGGTAATAGCATTCTCGTTGTATTTATTTACAAGAAGGTATTGGTCTAGAATTTCTGAGGGCCTCAAATTCCTTATCTTTCCTACTGTCCCCGTCATACAGAATGTACAGCCAAGCGCACAGCCAACTTGGGAAGAAATACAAAGGGTATTTCTTGATTTATCTGGAATTAAAACACTTTCTATCTGATTTCCATCAGAAAGCTTAAATAGGTACTTTTTGGTCCCGTCCTCAGACACTTGCTCTTGTTCTAATTCAAGTGAAGGCTCAAGAGAAAAGGAGAACTCCAATAGATCTCTAAAATCCTTTGAAAGATCAGACATATCATCAAAGCAGTCAACACCTTTTTTATATAACCACTTACTGATCTGCCGAGCTCTAAAAGGCTTCGAATTGTTATTAAGAACAAAGTCTTCAATCTCTTGAGGACTTAAATCTTTGATATTTATATAGTTTTTATCTTGCATAGATCAATCCCTTTAATTTCAATCCAAGTAAGGATACAAGGCGAAAAACCATTATACAATACCCACTACTAGACAACACATACCACATTAAAGAACTAGAACAAATGTAACGAATTGTAAACTGAGACATTAAATGATACAGATTGTTTAAGTAAAACTAGGAATTATTAGAAAACTGAAAAGTATCAAGAAAACAATAAGGGCTATTCCTATCATTGCTTCAAGAACGGAGAAGACTCTTACCAGGTGCATTGATCTATACTCAAAAGCAACAATTCCATAAAGACTCCACAGTCGGCGTTTACGAGTAGAGCATCGGTAAGATCAACTCTATCAAGCTGTGAGGACCTTAGATTTGCACCTTCCAGATCAGCGGCTATGAAAGTTGATCCAATTAGTTTTACATTACTCAAATTTGCATTCTTCATGCTTGATACACCGAGTTCAGAGTTTTGTAGATTTACGTCTGTTAGTACTGAGTTATCTAAGTTGGAGTTAATAAAATATGATTTTTGTAGATCAGCATGACGTAAATTTGCACCTGCTAATTTTGCATGTATAAGATCCGCCCTGATAAATCTGATTTAATTAAGCTTGATCCACTCAAATTAGCACCCCTAAGTCGTGAGTCTTGAAGATTTATCACATTTAGGGTTATGTTACTCAGGTCCTCCTTCTCAAAGTTCATCCCTCTAAGATCGTAGTTTTTTATTCTGCAATCAAAGATGGTTATACCCAACTCTTCAAGTAATCTCTTATCTTCTTCTGCGAGACTCAATCTTATTCACAAAACTCGGCAGCTCCTCTCCAAATCTTAATGATTCAGCAATAAGCTCTGTTTGTACATCGGTACATCTCTCTCTAAGCTGTAGTCGTTCAAGTTCTGTATATTTGGACCTCTCTCTAAAAGGAATATCCTTATTGCTATACTTTGTAAGTATTTCACCCCTTACCGCTTCTTTTTCTTGTTCTGATAAATCCGGCCAATTTTTTTCTCAACTATCTTGAGAGTGAACACCGCTTTGAGGAAGCACCATTCCAACGAAGGCTAAAAGAATCAATAAAGTAATGATTCTTGGCATGGAGTAGAATGATGTCATATTTGATATTTTTTTCAAACAAAAAAATGGTTATACAATATAATCTAACGTAATTTACAGGTATATTAAACGGGAAAGAGACGAACTAAATATGCCGAACCTACAAACTGCCTTAGATCACGGTCTAACCAAAGAAGAATATGACAAGATAGTAAGCGCCCTAGGAAGGGAGCCTAACATCACAGAACTTGGCGTTTTGGCTGCAATGTGGTCAGAACATTGCTCATATAAGAGTTCAAAAGTGCATCTGAAAAGACTACCCACCACGGGTGAAGTTGTAATCCAGGGTCCTGGGGAAAATGCGGGAATAGTTGATATTGGAGATGGGTTATGCGCAGTATTTAAAATGGAAAGCCACAACCATCCCTCTTTTATAGAGCCATATCAAGGCGCAGCTACAGGAGTAGGTGGAATTTTAAGAGATATCTTTACCATGGGGGCAAGACCAATTGCAATACTAGATTCACTGAGATTTGGAAACCCCTCATTGCCAAAAACCAAATTTGTAGTAGATGGAGTTGTGGCCGGAATAGCAGGTTACGGCAACTGTATAGGCATTCCTACTGTAGGCGGAGAGGTTTATTTCGATGACTGCTATAATGGCAACCCTCTTGTGAATGCGTTTGCTTTAGGAATCACAAAGACAGACGAAATATTCAAAGGCTATGCAACTGGTGTTGGAAACCCTGTTATTTATGTAGGGTCAAAAACAGGAAGAGACGGCATTCATGGCGCTGTCATGGCATCTGAAACATTTACAAAAGAAGCTGAAGAAAAAAGACCGGCTGTTCAAGTTGGTGACCCTTTTACGGAGAAACTTCTTTTAGAAGCATGTCTTGAACTCTTTAAGACAGGAATAGTAGTTGGGATACAGGACATGGGTGCTGCCGGACTGACTTCTTCTTCAACAGAGATGGCAGAACGCGCAGGAACAGGACTTCAAATAGAAATCGACAAAGTTCCTAGAAGGGAAAAAGGGATGACTCCTTATGAAGTATTACTTTCTGAATCACAAGAACGTATGCTTATGGTAGTTGAAAAAGGTAAAGAACAGATAGCCGAGGATATATTTAAGAAATGGGATCTAGATTTTAGTGTAATAGGAGAAGTTACAGAGACCGGCAAACTAGTGATTACTGATAATGACGAACTCGCAGCAGAAATACCGATTAACCTAATATCCGAAGAAGCGCCCCTGTATAATAGACCAATAGCTAAACCTAAATACCTTGAAGAAACAAGAAATTTTGACATTTCTACTATTCCCATACCAAACAATCTTGATGAAGTTCTCTTAACTCTTTTATCTACCCCAACTCTTGCAAGTAAAAGATGGATATATGAGCAATATGACTATATGGTGAGAACCAATACTCTTACCCTACCCGGCTCAGACGCAGCTGTTGTCAGAATAAAAGGCACTACAAAAGGAGTTGCTATGACAGTAAACTGCAACTCAAAATACTGTTATCTTGATCCATATATTGGGGCAGGTATTGCAGTTGCAGAGAGCGCAAGAAATCTCGCATGCTCAGGGGCAAAACCACTTGCCATAACCGATTGTCTCAACTTTGGAAGTCCTGAAAACCCTGAAGTCATGTGGCAATTTGATCAGGCAATAAATGGCATGAGTGAGGCTTGTTTAAAACTAAACACGCCCGTAGTAAGTGGCAATGTAAGTTTTTATAACGAAACCCAGGGCACGGCAATCTACCCGACCCCTACAGTTGGCATGGTTGGGCTGATCGAAGACATTGACACACACATGACGCAGTGGTTTAAAAATGAGGGGGATTTAATTGTTTTACTAGGTCAAACAAGAGAAGAATTTGGAGGCAGTGAATATCTAAAAGAAATCCACGGTAAAGTTTGCGGAGTACCTCCAGAACTTAATTTGGAGATGGAGTTAAAATTAATCCAAGCCTTACTTAAAGCTTCTGAAGAAGGTATAATAAATTCGGCACACGATATATCTGAAGGTGGTCTTGCAGTGGCTATATCCGAATCGTGTTTTACGCCTAACGCTCTAGTTGGCGTTGAAATAAAGGTGCCTAGTTTAATAAGAAAAGATGCTATTTTATTTTCTGAATCACAAGGCAGAGCAATAGTATCTCTAAGCAAAAAGAACCTAGATAAATTTAAGGAATTGATAGAGAGATTAGACTTGCCAATGGAAATAATCGGTAGAGTTAAAGGTACAAGACTATTAATAGAGGACCTAATTGATATTCCTATATCCAAAGCCTATGGCAAATGGGCTCAGGGATTTGAGAATATACTAAAAAGCTATGCCTAAGCTTAAAGAAGAATGTGGTATTTTTGGTATATACAACAATCTCGAAGCTTCCAACCTAACTTATCTGGGATTACACGCCCTTCAACACAGGGGCCAGGAAAGCGCGGGTATCGTAACATCTGACGGAGTAAACCTTCATAAGCACCGTGATATGGGCCTTGTTTCAGATATTTTTTCTGAAGAAGTTTTATCAGAGCTTCCAGGCAAAAATGCAATAGGTCACGTACGCTATTCAACTACCGGATCAAGCCAACTCAAAAACATGCAGCCCATAGTTATTAACTATTATAGGGGCCCACTCGCCATTGCGCATAACGGCAACTTAACTAATGCGAAGAACCTTAGAGATGAACTTGAGGCAGATGGTGCAATATTCCAATCCACAACTGACACAGAGGTTATAGTTCACCTTATAGCCAAATCGAAAGAGGAGAAATTAGTAAGAAGGATTATTGAAGCCCTTATGAGATGTAAGGGTGCTTATTCCCTGATGTTCTTAACTCCGGAGTATATGATTGCAGCTAGAGACCCTTATGGCTTTAGACCACTCGCGATGGGTAAGCTGGGAGATTCTCCAGTATTTGCTTCTGAGAGCTGTGCATTTGATCTGATAGAGGCTGATTTCGAAAGAGAAGTTGAGCCTGGAGAGATTATAGTTATAAGTGCTGATGGGATGGAATCTTTCAAGCCGTTCGGTGAGGTAAAACATGCTTACTGTGTTTTCGAATATATATATTTTGCAAGACCCGACAGTTTTCTAACAGGAAGAAATGTTTATCAAGTCAGAAAGGAGCTCGGTAAACAGTTAGCAAGAGAACACCCGATTGATGCTGACATAGTAGTAGCAGTACCTGATTCCGGGGTCCCTTCAGCTATGGGTTTTGCCGAAGAAACGGGGCTTCCGCTTGAGTTAGGTCTTCTGAGAAGCCACTACATGGGAAGAACCTTTATTGAGCCGCAGCAGTCTATTAGAAACTTTGGCGTGAAACTTAAATTAAATGCTATTCGGGAAGTATTGAACGGGAAGAGAGTGGTAATTATCGATGACTCAATTGTAAGAGGGACAACAAGTAGAAAAATTGTAAAGATGATAAGAGCAGCAGGAGCTAAAGAAATCCACATGAGGATAAGCTCACCACCTACAAAATTCTCATGTTACTACGGCATCGATACCCCTGTAAAAGAAGAGCTTATAGCAAACTCTCTGAATACTGAAGAAATAAGAAAGTACATTACCTCTGATTCTCTAGGATACTTGAGTCTTGAAGGCGTAATGAGTTCTGTAGAAGCAGCCAAGAAAATAAATGGAACTGAGAACTTCTGCAATGCTTGCTTTACCGGGAAATACCCAGTTGAATTAACTGACAAGAAAACCAAAATTAAACAGCTTGGCCTTTTTGGAAATTGAGATAAACATTTAACTGAGCTTGGTATTAACTATTAGACTTATCCTCAAATTGATACCCAAATCTATGTATCATCATTTTATCCTTCTCGGCTATAATCTCTCTGAGTTCATCATCATAACAATATTCGCTGTAGTGTTTATGCGGGCTTATTTAAACGCTAATCAGATGAATCTAACTTATTTGTTTTAATTTGAAAAGTACTTCTTCAAGCTTCTTTTTTTGCGTGGAAAATTCTTCTAATTTTTGCTTTTCTTTATCAATAATATCTTCTGGAGCTCTATCGAGGAATGTTGAATTAGAAAGTTTTTTTTCAGTTTGTTCCAGATCTTTAGTTACTTTTCCAAGCTCTTTATTGATTCTTTGTGATTCTTTCTCGATATCGATTAAGCCCTCAACCGGAAGGAATACTTCAACACCTGAAATTACTTGCGCCATCGCTCTCTCGGGCTTCTCACCTTCTAAGAGTTCAAGGGCTGAAAGCGATGCAAGGTTGATAATAGATTCTTTGTTATGAGATATTTGAATAGACACACTTTCACTTGCAGGAAGAAGTGCTATCTTCACTCTTTCTGAAGGGTGGAGGCCAACTATAGCTCTTAGCCCTCTAACGGCTGCTACTATTTCTTTCATGAATTCTATCTCATTCTCTTCATCTGTGTAGATTTCATCATCATTAAATTCTGGAAAAGCGCTAACAACGATACTGTGTGCTACCTCATCATCTATCCCCTTAACACTTACTCCAAAACTCTTTAATCTTTGATAGAGCTCTTCACTAATAAATGGTGCAATGGGATGCAGAAGCCCTAGCGCTGTAGTTAACACTCTGACCAAAACACTCCTTGTTCTCTGCTTATCTTCTTCATTATCACCGTATAGAATAGGTTTAACTAGCTCTAAGTACCAATCGCAGTACTCCGCCCAGAAGAACTGATAAATTGAACTAGCCGCTTTATCAAATTCATAAGCTTCAATAGACTCTTGTACTTCTTTGATTGTTCGATTTAGTTTAGTAAGTATCCATTTATCATATGTAGATAGCGTTTCTTTCTCATAAGCGATATCTGAATTGTATCCTTCCAAATTCATAAAGAGGAAACGCGATGCATTCCAAATTTTATTTATGAAGTTTCTGTAACCCTGAATCACAGGCATAGAAAGTTTTATGTCCCTTCCCTGCGTTGCGAGTGCAGTAAGACTAAATCTCGTAGCATCCGCACCATATTCATCTATGACCTCAAGGGGATCAATTACATTTCCCCTAGTTTTACTCATTTTCTGTCCCTGCTCATCTCTTATAAGTCCGTGGATATAGATGTCTTTAAACGGTACATCCTCCATAAACTTAAGCCCCTGCATTATCATTCTGGCAACCCAGAAGAAAATAATATCAAAACCGGTCACTAAAACGCTTGTAGGATAATATTTTTTAAGCTCTGCGGTGGGCTCAGGCCAACCCAGTGTAGAGAAAGGCCACAGACCCGATGAGAACCATGTGTCTAAAACGTCGGGATCCTGTATTAGTTCAACTTCTTCTCCATAATGCTCTTTAGCTGATTGTAATGCTTCTTCTTCTGTTATACCTACAAAATATTCCCCGTCAGGCCCATACCAAGCCGGAATCTGATGTCCCCACCATAGCTGGCGTGAAATACACCAGGGCTCAATATTTCTAAGCCATTCAAAGTAGGTCCTTTCCCAATATTTAGGTATAAATTTTACTCTTCCGTCCTCAACACAAGCAATTGCTTCTACAGCAAGTTTCTTAGCATCCACATACCATTGATCCGTAAGCCAGGGTTCAATTACTACTCCTGATCTGTCACCATAGGGTACGGTATGATGGGTATCCTCTATTTCTGCTAAGAGACCTAGGGCCTCCATATCTTCTATAACTTTTTTTCTAGCTACATAACGCTCTAGTCCTCTGTAAACCTCTGGAACATTATCGTTTAGGTGCGCTGTGGAGTCCAAAATATTAATCATTTCAAGGTTTCGCCTTTGCCCAACCTCAAAATCATTAAAATCATGGGCAGGTGTTATCTTAACCGCACCTGTACCCTTTTCTGGGTCACTATATTCATCTGCAACTATAGGGATTTTACGCCCGACAAGGGGTAATACTACATTCTTTCCAACAAGGTGCTTGTAGCGTTCATCATCAGGATGAACAGCAACTCCTGTATCCCCCAACATTGTTTCAGGCCTAGTTGTTGCTACAGTTATGAATTCCTTGCTGTTTTCTATAGGGTATTTAAAATGCCACATATGCCCATTGACATCACGCTGCTCAACTTCCAGATCAGATATAGCAGTGCAAAGCTTTGGATCCCAGTTAACAAGTCTTTTGTCTTTGTATATTAGACCCTCATCATACAAGTCAACAAATACCTTTCTGACCGCATTTGAAAGCCCTTCATCCATTGTAAATCTTTCTTTATCCCAATTGGGAAGCGCTCCAAGTGATCGAAGTTGATGAGTAATAGTCCCGCCTGACTCTTCTTTCCATTGCCAGACGCGCTCTAAAAAAGCATCTCTTCCAAGATCTTCTCTAGATGTTCCTTCTTTTTCAAGCTCCCGCTCAACCATCATTTGTGTAGCTATTCCCGCATGGTCTGTACCGGGAACCCAGAGTGCATCAAACCCCTTCATCCTCTTGTAACGAATAAGGATATCTTGAAGAGTATTGTTTAAAGCATGACCTATATGCAGGGATCCCGTAACATTGGGAGGAGGAATTACTATTGTAAATGCAGGCTTATCATTAGAGGTAGAGGATTTATAATAACCGTTGTTGATCCACTCCTCGTACCACTTTTTTTCAACCTTTTTTGGATCGTAAACCTTATCCATTTCGGTTTTAGTATGTTCAGACATTTTATTTATAGATGGAGATTAATTTAGATTAAAGGAAACAGGGTCAAAAGAATTGACCCTGATCCTCTTTTATATTTTTTATTCTTCTTCAGCTGCAGTTGCAGTCGGAACCGGCACTTCAAGTACAGGAACCTCAACATCAATGTTTCTGTATATCGGAAGCCCTGTTCCGGCAGGTATAAGCCTACCCATTATAACATTTTCTTTAAGTCCTCTTAAGTAGTCTTCCTTACCTTCACACGCGGCTTCAGTAAGTACCCTGGTTGTTTCCTGGAATGATGCTGCCGATAACCAACTGTCAGTACTTAGCGATGCTCTGGTTATTCCAAGAAGAAGGGGTTCTGCAGAAGCCGGCCTACCGCCCTGCTCAATAACCCTTTCGTTTTCTTCAAAGAATATATGCTTCTCGATCGCCTCACCAACTAGAAGTATAGTATCACCCGGGTCTTTAATTCTTACCCTCTTTAACATCTGCCTTACTATAGCTTCAATATGCTTATCGTTGATTTTCACTCCCTGTAGTCTGTAAACCTCTTGGATTTCATCAACAAGATAACGTGTTAGAGCACGTTCCCCTCTGATTCTTAAAATGTCGTGAGGATTAACGGACCCGTCTACAAGTTGGTCACCGGAAGTAACCTGCTCTCCCTCTCTAACCAGAACATGCTTACCTCTATGAGCCAGATACTCTTTGGGCTCCCCAATCTCAGGAGTTACTACGACTCTTCTTTTACCTTTAACGTCCTTACCATAGGAAACAATACCATCAATCTCAGTTACAACCGCAGGATCTTTAGGGAGTCTAGCTTCGAATAGCTCGGCCACTCTTGGCAGTCCTCCGGTGATGTCCTTGGTTTTAGCAGTAGCTCTGGTCACTTTAGCAAAGATACCTCCAGCGCTAACCTTGTCTCCTTCGTTAACTTCAATAATGGCGCCTATTGGTAGTGAATATTGGATACTCTTTCCTTCGTCAGTATGAATGACAAGACCAGGATGAGTATCTAAGGTTTTAGATTCAATTACTACTTTTTTATAAATACCGGTAACTTCATCAACTTGTTCTTTTAAAGTTACGCCCTGCTCTAAATCAACAAATCCTACAGTCCCATTAAATTCAGAGATAAAAGGTGTTGTATAAGGATCCCACTCTGCAATAAGTTGGCCCTCTTTAACTTTATCCCCTTCATTCACTTTGAGTTTTGCTCCAAGTGCAAGAGGATATCTCTCTCTTTCATATCCCTTATCATCAATGATTATTAATGTCCCCGTACGATTAACAACGACGAGACTTCCGTCATTTGTGGTTACTGTTCTTATTCCATTGAAGGTAATTACACCTTCATGTGTATTTTCTAATGTGCTTTCCGCAGCCCTCTGACTCGCAGCACCACCAATGTGGAAGGTTCTCATCGTAAGCTGTGTTCCCGGCTCTCCGATTGACTGGGCAGCAATAATTCCTACTGCTTCACCTATATTAACAAGCTTACCGGTCGCTAGGTTCCTGCCGTAACAAAGCTCACATACCCCTATGCGAGTTTCACAGGTCAGAACTGATCTTATTCTAACCTCAGTAATGCTACTTGCCTCATCAATTTCTGTAGCAGCTTTCTCATCAATTTCGTGATTGGCCTTTACAATTGCCTCTCCACTAATAGGATCAATGATATCTTCAACAGTTACTCTTCCGAGTACTCTCTCTCCGACTCTTTCGATTATCTCGCCGCCCTCGACTAAATCACTGACTGTAATTCCTTCAACCGTATGACAGTCATATTCTTTAATCATTACATCCTGGGCAACATCGATAAGTCTTCTAGTCAAGTATCCGGCGTTCGCCGTTTTAAGAGCGGTATCAGCTAGACCCTTTCTAGCTCCGTGAGTAGAAATAAAGTATTGAAGAACAGTCAAGCCTTCACGGAAATTAGAGGTAATAGGTGTTTCGATAATTTCACCAGAAGGTTTTGCCATCAGCCCCCTCATACCTGCAAGCTGACGTACCTGAGTCTGACTACCCCTTGCCCCTGAGTCAATCATCATATATATAGGATTTGAGCTAGCCCCCTTCCTAATATTGCCCTCGCGGTCAATACTATCTTCAAAGGTAATATCTTTCATCATCTCTTGAGCAACTTCATCACTTGTACGTGCCCATATGTCAATTACTTTATTATATCTCTCGCCGTCAGTTATAAGACCTTGAGAGTATTGATTTTGCACTTTTTGTACTTCGCCTTGAGCCACTTGTAACATCTCTTTTTTCGCTACAGGAATTTTCATATCATCAATAGCAATAGAAATACCGGAGCGCGTTGAGTACTTAAATCCTAATGTCCTCATACGATCTGCCAGGATTACCGTACTTTTTCCACCTGAAACCCTGAAACAACTATCCACAAGATCCTCAGACGCCCTTTTGGTCATCACTCTGTTAACCAATTCAAAGGGGATGCCTTCTGGCATGATGTCATATAGAAGAACTCTACCAACAGTGGTTTCATAAATTTTATCGTTAATTCTGATCTTTATTTTTGCATGAATCCCAACATCTTTAGAATCGTAAGCCATTTGCACTTGATCTATAGATGAAAAAACTTTTCCATCTCCTTTGTCAAAACCTACATCTCTCGTCATGTAATAAATACCAAGAACTATGTCTTGAGTCGGTAGAATAATAGGTTTTCCGTGAGCAGGAGAGAGTATATTGTTTGTTGACATCATAAGCGCTCGACACTCGGTCTGAGCCTCAATTGACAGAGGTACATGAACAGCCATTTGGTCACCGTCAAAGTCAGCATTATATGCTGGGCAAACTAGAGGGTGAATTTGTATTGCTTTATCTTCAATAAGAATTGGCTCAAAAGCCTGAATACTTAATCTATGCAGTGTAGGGGCACGATTTAACAGAACAGGATGTTCTTTAATAACCTCATCCAAGGCGTCCCACACTATAGGGGCTTCCTGTTCCACTAATTTTTTAGCGATTTTAATGGTTGCAGCAGCTCCCCATTTCTCAAGCTTATTATAAATAAACGGTCTAAAGAGCTCGAGCCCCATCTGCTTGGGAATCCCACACTGATGAAGTTTAAGTTCAGGACCCACTGTAATTACTGAACGTCCAGAGTAATCCACCCTCTTACCTAATAAGTTTTGTCTGAACCTTCCCTGTTTACCCTTAATAATATCACTTAGGCTCTTAAGCGGGCGGTGATTATGACCAAGAACCGGCCTTCCTCTGCGTCCGTTCTCCAAAAGCGCATCAACAGATTCCTGGAGCATACGCTTTTCATTTCTGACGATAATATCTGGAGCGCCTAATTCTAATAATTTTTTTAGTCGATTATTTCTATTTATAACACGTCTGTATAAGTCGTTAAGATCGGACGTTGCAAACCTTCCTCCGTCTAGTGGAACCAGTGGTCGCAAGTCTGGTGGAAGAACAGGAATTCTTGTTAGAATCATCCATTCCGGACGGTTCTTGGATTTCCTAAATGCCTCACTTATCCTTAGTCGTTTTGCTATACGGGCTCTTTTTATTGGAGATGAAGTGTCTTTCATTTCAAGACGCAACCCTTCAGAAAGCTCCAGGAGATCGATCTTTTTAAGCATCTCTCTCACAGTCTCAGCACCCATTCCGACTTTAAAGCTATGACCGTATTCTTCTACAGTTTTTCTGTATTTTTCTTCACTTAAAACTTCAGCGAATTTAAGTGAAGTACCCCCGGGATCAACAACCACATAAGACTCATAATAAAGAGCTTTTTCTAAGTCTTTAAGGGTCATGTCAAGAAGCATGCCAATTCTGGATGGAATGCTTCTTAAAAACCAAATGTGAGCGACTGGTGAGGCTAGCTCTATATGGGCCATTCTCTCCCTTCTTACTTTGGAAGAGATAACTTCAACTCCGCACTTCTCACAGGTGATTCCTCTGTGTTTTAATCTTTTATATTTTCCGCAAGTACATTCGTAATCTTTTACAGGCCCAAAAATTTTGGCGCAAAACAAACCGCTTCTTTCAGGTTTGAAAGTCCTGTAGTTTATAGTCTCCGGTTTTTTCACTTCCCCATTTGACCATGCTTTTATCTTCTCTGGAGAAGCTATTGAAATTTTAACCGCAGAATACTCTGAAGGATTTTTTGGCTTTTCAAAAAGGGTATCTACGTCCACGTTTTACCTCCCTTGTTATTTGAAATAATTAATCCCTATTTACATCTTTTTCTTCTAGCAAATCCACATCAAGTGACAGTGCCTGAAGTTCTTTTTGCAGTACTTTAAAGGATTCAGGAAGACCCGGTTCAAAGTTTAGATTGCCCTTGACAATTGAATCAAAGATCCTGGTTCTTCCTATTACATCGTCTGATTTGACAGTAAGAAACTCTTGCAAGGTATATGCGGCGCCGTATGCTTCAAGTGCCCATACTTCCATCTCTCCAAGACGCTGTCCTCCAAAATGTGCTTTACCGCCAAGAGGCTGCTGAGTAACCAGAGAGTAAGGGCCAATGGCTCTTGCATGAATTTTTTCTTCAACAAGATGGTGTAGTTTTAACATGTACATAACGCCCACGGTGACTTTTTGATCAAAAGGCTCACCCGTGTGGCCATCGAAAAGTATTGTCTTACCTTCTTCAGGAAGACCTGTTTCTCTTAATAGTTCTTTTATTTCTTTTTCTGAAGCTCCATCAAAAACCGGTGATTTAACCGGTATACCTCTACTAAGACGTTTTGCAATCTCTACAACTTCGTCGTCGTCCATGTTATCTACTAGCTTCTTAGTCTCCGCAGTATCATAAATATCTTTTAATTTGTCCCTCAATGCTTTAGGACTATACTCCCTTTCCATTATCTCATTTAGTTTTTGACCAAGTTCCTTAGCCGCCCATCCAAGATGAGTCTCTAAAACCTGTCCAACATTCATCCTTGAAGGAACACCCAATGGATTGAGCACCATCTCGACAGGAGAACCATTTGGAAGATAAGGCATATCTTCTTCAGCAAGTATTTTAGATATAACACCTTTGTTCCCGTGCCTTCCGGCCATTTTGTCGCCTACTTGCAACTTTCTTTTTACAGCAATATTCACCTTTACAACTTTTAATACTCCAGGCGGCAACTCATCGGGCTTGGTTAGTTTCGAAATTCTTTGATCATAGATCACATTTGTTAAATCAATTTGCTCAAGCGTTCTTTCAATAATTCGTTTAATCTCAGCTTCAACGTTATTCCCTTTTTCTATACTTATGTCTGCAAGTTTTTCAAAAGGTATGCCTGGAAGAATTTCTTCAGCAATGTTGTCACCTTGCTTTAGAACCGTTTTTCTAGACACGGTAAGTTTTGCTGCAGAAGTCTTGTTAACTATTAAAGGTTTTATTCTCTCTAAAGCATCGTCCTTTAGAATTTTTATTTCATCATCTCTATCTTGTTCCAAACGTGTAACTTCAAAGTCTTCAATACTCTTAGCCCTATCGTCCTTATCGACAACTCGGGATATCAGCATCTTCACATCGATTACCGTTCCGTATACTCCAGGAGATGCCCGAAGTGATGTATCTTTAACGTCTCCGGCTTTGTCTCCGAAGATAGCCCTTAAGAGGCGCTCTTCAGGAGAAAGCTGAGTTTCTCCCTTAGGAGAGATTTTCCCTACAATAATGTCTCCCGGTTTTACTTCTGCCCCAACTCTAATTATTCCGCTCTCATCCAAATTACTGAGAGCATCCTCACTTACATTTGGTATATCTCTTGTTATCTCTTCTCGTCCGAGTTTTGTTTCTCTAGCAATACATTCAACCTCTTCAACATGAATTGATGTGAATCTATCTTCTTTAACTAGTTTTTCACTCATTAATATAGCGTCTTCAAAGTTGTATCCGCCCCAGGGCATAAACGCTACTAGAATATTCTGGCCTAAAGCCAACTCCCCCTGGTCTGTTGATGGACCATCTGCAATTACCTGTCCCGATCTAACAACCTGCCCCTTCTTCACTATTGGTATTTGATTCCAGCAAGTGCTCTGGTTAGATTTTTGGAATTTAAGAAGGCTGTACATATCAACACCTGCCTCA
>SPCL01000106.1 GCA_004525335.1 Thermodesulfobacteriales bacterium | reverse complement strand
CTGGAGAGCTAGGATTTGATATCTTGCCTATATCAACTAAAACAGGCGGAGATTATACATTATGCTGGGAAGACATTGTTAACGAATCCGAGCACCTAGCACTGATTTTAGACCAAGATGGAGCTGAGTTAGTTAGAGAAAATGTAAACGGGAATTGCCAGACTATTCTTCTTGAGCCGGGCGACTACGAAGTGCAATTATTTAACGATAACAAATCTGAAGATGTTCTTCCGGTATTTATACAGTACAGAAGTGATGATGAGATGCTTGCAAAACATTCACCCAGTCAGAGTTTTCTCGACAAAGTTCTCAGAACAATAAGCTTTATTGACGGCTCTTCAGAATCCCATGCACAAACAACTCAAGATAATAATTTTCTTATATTTATAACCACTTGGTCATGTCCGGGTTGTGATCTTAGTGGTGTTGATTTTAGTGAAATCTTTTATGGAGCCGATCTTTTTTTGATAGATTTAGCCGGCGCTGATTTGACCGGCGCCACAATGAATGTCACCATGTGGAATGCTACAATAACGGATGTGAGTGGAGAGGGTATTACTATGGACGGCTCAGATTTTGCTGAGAGTTTTTTCTCCGGGTCTGATTTTTCAAATGCTACTATAACAAATGTAGACTTTCTCGGAGTTGGGCTAAGGGGGGTCAAGTTTAACAATTCAGCTATGCAATCTAACGACTTTCATGGCGCCGATATGGGCCCGGACGACGATGATCAAATAACGAATTTTGATAATGCCATTCTAGACGGGTCGTCATTTGTCTTTGCTTTCAATGTCAAAGAGGCCTGCTTCACCGGCGCATCCATGCAAAATGTGGATTTGTCCAATCTCGACCTCGCAACTGCCGGGCTCTTTACGGGCGCGGACCTAACCTCGGCCAACCTGAGCGGCGCCAATCTATCCGGCGTAGCAATGCTTGAAGTTATTTTTGTAAATACGGATTTTACAAATGCCGATCTTTCAGATTTTATCTGTCTGGGCTGCGATTTTACAGGAGCGGACTTCACAGGGGCCAATACTGATGGGGCGGAAGGAATCGAGTAATAGCAGTATTACGAAATTCTATTTCAATCTGCTTTGAATGCTACCCGACTTCTACTTCGAGCCAGTGCATGAGGTCGGTATGATGGCTGATGACTTTCCATGCACCGTCTTCTTTTCTAAAGACTGTAGTCGCCCTGATGTTGGGGTGCACCTCTTTGCCGTCGACTACAAAGTTTGTACCTATTATGTAGTTATGGCAGACGCTTATTTGCGAGCCTTCGACAATCTTAATATCAACCGGGTATACGTGTCCGTGGAGTTGAAGCTCGGCTTGCTTACTCCAGGAATCACGCGTTGCATCCCAGCCGACGAGGATTCCACCCATGGGGCTCATATAAGTTACATCGTCTGAGTGAGACCAAGCCTCCTCCATCGGGGCAAGATTGCCGGTGAAAATCTCATTATGAGCTACGTAGAAATTAGTGACTGCATCTTGTAAAGTTGACATTTAATCCCTCCCTTTTATTTCTTGAATTGAACACTATCTATAGTCAGATCAAGAGTTTTATTATTCAGAGTTTGCCTCCTGTAAAAAAAGCTCACAATAATTTAACTGCGGCGACGCTTTCTGCGGAACTTAACAAGTACATAAAGAACTATGACGAATGCTGCAGCCAATATTATCCAATCGACGAGCTTAGAGGGTGAGCTTACAATAGAGCACTCAGGCACGGCTGAGCAAGCGGCGCCTTCAAACCAGTGCTGTCCTGTGCAGCTGTCGAAATTGGTATTGTCTGAACACTGATTTTCTGAATCAACACAGCATCCTGTGGGAGTTTCTACATCATAACACTCTGCCTCCCCTGCTATAGGGCTTTCTGCACAAACCTGATCAAGAGAGAAATTACTTGTTTCAGGACACAGCCGGCCGTCAATTGCGCACTTAAGCCCCCCATCTCCGCAACCCTCGCAAGCAGGTACGCCTTCTACAGTTTTGCAGCACCCCAAGCTTACATTTTCCTGTGAAAGACCTGATTTAGGCGCAGCCACAAGGAATAATCCAACTATTAGAAATGCCAAAGCTAAGATTGATAGTCGTAGTTTCAAGTTTTCCCCCTTTTAGGTTGATTACCATCATTGATATGGTTTCATAATATCATAGGACTGGGATTGTAATCAAGTGTTCATTGACACTCCTGCAAATAGTAACCATGTGAGAATTGCTCAATACTCTTTTGCTCTCCTTACATAGCTTAAAGTTACTAAATATTTCCGGGTATAGGATTAATTATCACAGTTTTAATCCTGATACGAAGGTCTTGGAACTCCTACGTAAGCAGATAATTGCGGGGGGCAAGTATGTGTGATAGAGTGAGAATAAAAAGGGTTTAGATACAAACGGGCTCTGCAAAACTCAACACACATATCTAGATAATAATATTATGAGCAGTAACTTTACCAAACATGAACAAAAGTGGGCTTTTAGGCTCGCATTTGCTGTAATTATATTAAGCTGGATGTCTATTAAGATATCCATGCCTGCATTACCAATACTATCGGAAGTTTTTCATAGCACCCCGGGCGGGGTAAAATTATCTGTTACGATCTTCTTTATTTTCTTTGCTCTTTCTCAACCAATTTGAGGTGGAATTGCACAAAAAATAGGATGCAGACCTACCTTACTCATAGGCATACTAGTTAGTATAACCGGTTCTTTGATAGCCATGCTCGCTTTTGATTTGCCTACATATATAATCGGACGAACCCTAGAAGGGCTGGGAATGGGAAGTGCTTCTCCTGTTGCAAGAACTATACTTACGGATGTTTTTGATCGAAAGAATCTGGCACGATCAATGGGCACTATTAGCGGCGTAGCATCTACCATGCCGGCTTTGGCTCCAATTGTCGGAGGTTATTTACTGACCTGGATAGATTGGCGTGCAATCTTCGGTTTTTTTCTAATTCTATCGGCTGTATATCTTATACTAGCTTATCGAGACTTACCTGAAACCAGATTTTATTCGGATAAAGATCCAAGTCCGACAACTTCTCAACTGTTCGGCTATTATCTCTCAATTTTGACAAATACATCATTCTGGGGATATGCACTTTGTTATGCTGTAATGACTGGCGGGATCATTGGGTACTATTCAGCCGCGCCTTATTGGTTTGTTTCTCAGTTAGGTATTGCTGCCAATCACTACGCATTTCTCACCTTACCAACAGTTGCACTCTATATAATTGGTCTTTTTATAAATCGTATGCTTTTGAAAAAATATGATATAGAGAAACTCCTCTTTCTAGGAATATCTTCAGCAGTTTTAACAGCAGTCATAACTCTTGGTCTTGCTGTTATGAATGTTTCAGGTCTGATTGCTATAATAGTTTCACTCAGCTTGTTTGGATTTAGCGCAGGCTTAGTAATGCCAGCAGTAAATGCCGGGGCAATGGGTGAATTCAAGAAGGTTGCCGGACCTGCTTCTGCTCTATTGGTAATGACAGTATTTGGTGTATCCGCTATAACTGCAACCTGGGCAATGAATATTAATATAGACTCTCTATGGCCAATTTCGTTATATTTGGGGGTATTGTCATTGATTGGTTTGTTTGCAAATTTCTTTTGGGTATGGCTTCCATATAGAAAAAATGCTAGACCGACTCGATAGGCAATTGGTCCGACTTCATTTGTGGATCCTGATTAACTGCAACAATAATCTATACTCATATGCGGGATTGTAATCAAGGTCTCAAATGATAAGATTTATCACCAAATACAATGACTAAAGTTAAGAGTTCTTGGGAAATAGAGGAAAACGCAAAATATTTTCTCGAATCAGAGCGTGGGGCCGTTCCGGGCACTGATGTTCAATTGGGCATTATCGCCAGCATTGTTAAGGGCTGGTGCCCTACCCCATCCAGAATTTTAGACCTCGGCTGTGGCGATGGCATACTCGGCCGTTTCCTGCTTGAGAGTTTCTCCTCTGCATCGGGTGTGTTTATAGATTTCTCAGATGCTATGTTAGATGCGGCTCGTGAGAATCTGTGTTCCACCCCAAATACTAAAATTATCAAAGCCGACTTTTCCACGCCTGGCTGGATTGAGAATGGAGAAGAAGAGAAACTGTTTGATGTGATCATATCGGGATTTGCAATTCACCATCAGCCGGACTCTCGAAAGAATGAGCTTTACTCTGAAATATATGATCTTCTAAACCAGGGTGGAATATTTTTAAATCTTGAGCATGTTGAGTCTTCAACGCCTGAGGTTAGTAAGTTGTTTGAAGAGTACTATGTAGATCACCTGCACAGCTACCAATTAAAATCTGACCCAAACTCTAGCAGAGAAGAAGTTGCGGAGGGTTTTAGAAACCGGTCTGACAAGGATGAAGACCAGCTTATGCCTATTGAGAAACAGTGCGGGTGGTTAAGAGATATCGGCTTTAAAGACGTAGACTGTTTTTTCAAGCAGTTTGAGATCGGACTCTTTGGCGGAAGAAAATCTAGCTGAACCGGATTTTGGCTAGAATCAGTCTGACTTTTGCTTCTTCTCAATCTCATCCAATCTTTTTTCAATCTGCGTAAGTTTATGCAGAATTAAGATATGCGTCTTTTTGGCATCAATCCCAACAGGGCTTTGGTCGCTGTGAATCATCTCTGCAATTTCGTTGTAAGTCTTCTCATCTATTTCCATCTTATCCTCCGTAATCTTAATATAATGAGTATAGCATCGAGATAGTGGTGGAGTGATTTTTTTCAAAAACGTGGCTATAATTATTATACAAGTATCTAAATTTAGAAAATCCCAAAAGAATATAAATACAAAGATGGAGGATACAGCATGAGTAAACTGACTAAATCACTAACTATATTTTCAGTGATAATTTTAACTGGTTTAGCCATAACATTTGGCTTTGCCGGATGTGACTCAGATGGAAATATGGCTAATCTTTTTGATTTTGAGCCATCCCCGGATGATACCAACGAGCTAAAACCTTTAATCGTTGGAGTAGTGGAGGAACCTCAGCCCTTTAGAGCAAATGACGGCCTGGTTCATCTAGTCTATGAGGTTCAGATAGAGAATTTTACAACTGAAACAATTGATCTAAAAAAGCTCACTGTTTTTGGAGTTACTGGTGAGCAAGCGCCGGTACCGCTGCAAGTGCTTGAAGGCGGCAACTTCATGATTCGCACTCTTTTACTCCAGTATCATCCGTTTAAAAAAGCACCGCTTGATGAAGTTACAATAGACCAACTCGGCCCTGGGCAGACAGGAGTGACTTTCCTTGATGTAACAGTAGACAGTTTTGAATTAGTTCCTGATAAACTTATAAACGTAGTTGAAATAGACGGCCCGCCGATAATTGCGCAGTTACTAGGCCAAAGCGCTTTAACGGTTAGCACCGAGATTGATGTAAACCATGAGCAGGCTCTAGTACTTGGAGAACCAATTAAAGGCGGCAGATGGATAAATCTAAACGGCTGCTGTGATTTTGCTAACTCTGCCCATAGGCGAGTTATTAGATCAGTGGACGGGGAGGAGTTTTTCCCTGAGCGTTATTCCATAGATATTTTAGAAGTTGATGAAGAGAACAACTTATTTGTTGGTGATCCTAATGACAATAATAGCTGGCTTGGATACGGCGCTGAGTTGATTGCAGTTGCCGACGGAGTAGTGAGCCGTGTGGTTAAAGGCCTGCCGGACAATAAGCCCGGAGAATCGCCGCCGTTTCCAATTAGTCTCGCAGACGGCGCGGGGAATATTGTGATTATGCACATTGGTAATGGTATTTATGTCTTGTACGCTCATCTGATTCCTGGAAGTAATGATCACCTGGAAGTGGGCGATTTTGTAGCAAAAGGTGAGATGGTCGGGCTCCTTGGCAATACAGGTCAGAGCGGCGCTCCTCATCTTCATTTTCAGGTAATGGACGGCAATTCAATTGCGGAAGCTGAGGGAGTTACGTTTGAATTTGAACAGTTTGATGATCTTGGCAGATTGCTCGATGTTGCTGAAGAGGATGGTGACGATGAAGGCGACGGTCTGGATCTTGACGATGTGATAGACCCGGACGCAGAGGAAGAAATGGAGCAAAACAGCCCTGGAATTATTTTAACAGGAGTTGAGCTATTTCCTGAGCCGCTTCCTAGAACAAACGAACATCAGCTCCAGTTTACAATCATAGGCTTTCCAGAATAAACAATTACTACAAAAAAGGGAGCGGACACTATCAGTGCTCGCTCCCGTATATAATATCCTTTTTGTTCTATCTCTGATTTTTTCTAAGCAGTCGCTTTCCTTCTTCTCATAACCATAAATCCTACTATTCCGAGGATCGAAGCCATTGCGATAAGTCCCCATTCGGACAGGGTTGGGACATCGGCGATTGGTGGTGGTGGCGGTGGCGGTGTTATGGCCACACCACGAGGGCTAAGCTCAACCGGTATGGGCAAGCCAACTGTCGTATTGGTCGCCGTGTCGATCACCGAGACATTATTGGAGAAGAAATTAGCAACATATGCAAATGGCTGTGCAAAAACCGGGGCTGTAAAGAGAAGGAAAAAAATTAACAGGGATAATACAGAAGCTAATCTAATTAACATTCCTGTCCTCCATACACGATGATTTTTACTATTAAACAATAATAAAACTTATAATATGCAATTTCCTTACTTTCCTATATCCATGTCAAATAGCATGTAATTCTGAAGTGTGAGATTCTTCGGTCGTTTCTCTCCAACTCAGAATGACAGAGACTGGATTCCCGATTAAGGCATTCGGGAATGATAACCACCCCCCCTTAATTATTTTGGATTCGGAAACATTGAGAGGGAAATTTAGTTACACCTGAGGCTTTGATGTAAGGGCGTCCGGTTGCGCGCTAGCTTGCAACCGTTCCCCATCAAGGGGGGTGTATATTACGATAAGCTGATTATTTTTATTAGACTTATTTGAATTCATGTATATAAATCAAATCACGGTTATAGTATTTTTATTGTCTTAAGATGGCAATAGATGGAGGGAGTTCTTATTTTAGTCTCTATTATAAGACCTGCCTAAGATTAAAATTATCAAAATACAAAAGACGAAATTCGTACAGGAGAATT
>SPCL01000128.1 GCA_004525335.1 Thermodesulfobacteriales bacterium | reverse complement strand
TTCTCACAGAAGAAAAATATAAAAAGTTCGGTGATCATTATCGAGCAAGTTTGGAAAAAATAAGTGAACAAATTCAAACGAAGCCTAAACTATTTTAACTACCTCGAAAGTTTAGATAATGTTAGCCAAACTATTAATAAAGGGCGTTGAGTAAAACTCGCGCCCTTTTTATATTGAACCCACCTGTTAGATGTTAACCTTCTCCGTTCTATATAAAGTCCTTCTATTTGTTTAGTAAACATTTACAAATAAAGGTTGTTGAATAATAGATAATATGTAGTAAAGTATTGAGTAGGTAGAAGGTGAGCATGTTTATTTTAGATTTTCGGGAGTATTTTCATATTAATTTGCTACCTAATCCAACATCCCTATCCCGAGTCCGTTCCCTCCACCTACCGCCATCTTGGATTCCGGGATAGGATGTTGGGAATTTAAAGTTCCCGCCATAAGTTGTCTTGATTCACACCAACCAGTATTTTTCAAAATTTTTTGTCATATTTAACTGTTTTTCCTTACTTCAAAGCGCAATTCTCATTCTTTTGCAAGTTTTGCAAATTTTCGGGAATGTTTTGTATATATATATATTGTTTTATATAGTAGTGGAGGTGTACCGCTCCCTTTTTTGTCAAGCACGGTTTAAGTTGGATTTCTGAGTATTAAAATTAACCAAAAAAAGGGAGCCGAAGCTCCCCTTGAAGTATTTAAATTGTAATGTTGATATGTTTTAAGCAGTTACTTTCCTTCTTCTAATAACCATAAATCCTACTATTCCCAAGATGCCTGCCATAGCTATGAGACCCCACTCTGAGCTAATATTATAAAACCTCATGACTACGGTAAATCACTATTTAGATAATAGTGGCTTCATTTTGCTGTAATTATGATATGATTATCGCTCAGAAAAATTATCTTATATGTATTCTCAGGAGAGTGAATAATGAAATATTTAGTGATTGGAAATGAAGGGCCCGGATTTTTTTCTTCAGACGAGGCTATAGAAATAATTGAGAATGTTGTGCTTCCTGCATTTGAAGAGCTTGAAGAATTAGAGACGGAGGGGTCACTTGTCGGCGGAGTGCCGGTTGGTGAGCGCTCACTTGCTTTTATTATTGAGGCAGATTCTCATGATGATGTAGACCGCACGCTGCGCTCACTTCCAATGTGGGGCGCTATGGAGTGGGAGGTTACCCCTCTTCAAGATTTTGAATTACGCACTCAGCAGGAAAGAGAGATTCTTAAGGATCTAAAAAAGAAAAGCTGACATATACATACCTTACTTATTTGTATTACAGCCTTTCTTAAAGGCTGGAAACAATTGAGTCCTGAGTTCGATTAACACCTAAGAGAGCGCTAATAAAAGCAGAGTTTGCTATGTACCGTAGGGGTTTGCGAAAAATCTAAAACTTTTTTCCTATTTAACATCCAATTTTGATTATGGCATCGTACTAATTATTGGTGAGGGAACACCACTGCGGATTTCCTTCGCTGCTACCGCAGGACTGCCCATCAGTTCTCGACCGCGGCGAGGGAGCCGCTTATTTCATTCTGTATTTCTTGTATATCGAATTCTTAATAAGAGAGATTATTTGCAGTCTCAAAACTTTTGTTAAACCTATTTATTGCGAAGGGTTTTGCTCTTCTCTATAAACTTGAGCCAGTTAGGCGGGAGTTCCGCTTCATCAAGTGTGGCGTCATGATCGCAGTGATCACATGCGCCGCAATCTACACAGTCATCCAGCCCAACAGGGCATTCAACGCAGTGCTCTTCTTTGTTATTTCCTAAACTATCTTTAATCTCAGGCATGACTAATTCCTGTTTAACAAATATTTAATATCAATTTTATACTTAAACTCCAGTTATTCTCTCCACTAGCGATTTTCTCTCTTCGATGTCATACTTTCGCATTATTTCTATCCTGGTAGCCTCAGGGGAGCCGCCGCCTGAGATGCTAATTGCCGAATACCAGCCGCCTTGGTAAGAAGCAGTGATATCCTCAAGCAGCCTTGCAATGGATATTCTGTAATCTGCCGATATATCCTCACTGCCTTGTAGATATTGAGATAGCTTCTCGCCGATATTGGGAATTTCCAGGTCCTCAGGGTAGGGGGATGAAACTAGAATTCCACCCGCAGTGTCGTGGACTATCCTAAACATATCGTAAATATGCGTTCCTTGAAGGAGCTTTCCAATATTTGCATACACTGGCTCCGGTTTGAAATTCCCGGCAGTTGTTTCCTTTCCAAAAATTGCAGATGTCACACCGCATGCATAAAAGGACTCCACAAATTTTATTAGATCGGCAATCTTTTCTCTGATATGACCGTTTTTCTGAGGATCAAGTCCGTTTGCTTCTGCCATTGCTGCTGTAGCGCCGATTAATATATCGCCCAAGCCCGCTCTAGCTCCTATGCAGCTCACTCTATGATGGGTGGCGAATGATTCTGTGAGCGAGCCTGCAAAATCCCACTCCCCCGCCAAGAAAACTCTGTCCCAGGGGATAAACACATCGTCAAAAAGTATCTGCGCCGTAGCTTGTCCATATTGTGAAGTAAGCGGAGCGCCTGTGTCCCCGGGCCTTCCCGCCTGGCGTGATACAAGCTCTATTCCAGGGGCGTCAATCGGGATTGCGAAAGAAATCGCATAGTCCTTGTCCTGAAACGTCATGTTCCTCGTTGGCAGAACTAAAATTTCATGAGTATAGGGGGCGCCTGTTACGATCGCTTTAATCCCTCTAACAGTTATTCCATTCTCATCTCTAGCGACCATTCTCAAGTACAGATCGGGGTTGTGCTGCTCGTGCGGACGCTTGGTTCTATCTCCCTTGGCGTCAGTCATTGCAACGCACATGGTTAGGTCGTCGTCCTGCACACGTTCTAAATAATTTAAAAATTTCACATGATAGTCAGTGCCGTATTTGAGATCGGTGTTATTCGTATTTTCATATAGCGCGTTGAGTGCGTCGTGGCAGAGATAACGCTGTGCGCATCCCGTTTCTCTGCAAAGGAGCCTTGTCATCTCAAGCTTCTTGAGCAGATCGTTCTGGCTGGTGTTGATATGCAGAAGTCGGTTTACTCTCTTGCCGGTAACATGAGAAACAGCGGTCATGATTTCGGAATATTCAGGGAGGAACGCGTATTCATATGTTACGGAAATAGCATTTACACCAGGGCGTAGTAGCGGCTCATCTACAACGCTCTGTACCTTATGTCCCTTTATATAAACAGTGGGGTGCAACTCACGTAAACTAGCTTCAAATTCTTCAGGTGTTTTTAGCATTTTTCGCCTCTGAAAACATGGTCTCACATACTACATAATATGTCAACGGGGATTGGCGCTTTAGTTAAGAATAATCCTCCCTAACCCTCCTTTGAAAAAGGAGGGGGTCGAGCGAATAGAGCAATAAGGAACCTTGAAAAAGGAGGGGATATAAAGAACAGAGCGATAATTAAATTGAGAGAAAAAGTCCCCCTTTAAAAAAGGGGGACTTAGGGTGATTACATATTGTTGCAAATATGCTCCATTACATTTTCCAGATTTTGATGATTGAAGTAAATGCTATTCGCCTATGTGCCGGCGTTTCATGTGCTCTACGTAGATTCTCCTGTAGATTGATAATCAAAGCGAATTAAAAGATTGGAAACAATAATGTATAATCTCATTTTGAATTCTGATGGATTTAGTAGAGGAGATAGAAATGTACGAGACACTAAAGCCCGGGCTTACTTTTGAACTTGATTACAAAGTTCCTGAAAACAAAACCGTTCCATATATTTATCCTGAGGCTGAAGAGTTTCAGCAGATGCCGCGAGTGTTCTCAACCGGTTTTATGATCGCGCTGATTGAGTGGGCGTGTGTGAAATTTGTAAACGAGCATATAGACTGGCCGAGGGAGCAGTCGGTCGGGATTGATGTGAATTTAAATCACACCGCCGCCACTCCGCCGGGTTTGACTGTTACAGTAAGAGGCGAGCTTGTTGAGGTAGACGGGAAACGTCTTGTATTCTCGATCGAAGCACATGACGGGGTGGATCAAATTACCTCCGGCACACACCAGAGATTTATCGTGAACGCAGAGAAGTTTATTGCCAAAGCACAAGAGAAAGCAAAGTCGGCATCATAATGAAAATTTATTAATGATTAGATTCTGAATAGATTCCGCATCAAGTACGGGACAGGGTTCAGAATGACAAAATATAAAAGCAATGAATAAAAACCTATCATCAGTTAAAGCCCTTACGTTCGATGTCTTCGGCACAGTTGTCGACTGGCGGAGTTCTATAATAAAAGAGTTAACGGCGCTCGGAGAGTCAAAACAAATTAGCGCTGATTGGGAATCATTCGCAGATAAGTGGAGGGGAGGGTATGCGCCAATGGACCAAGTCAGAAAAGGTAAGCTTCCGTGGAAGAGTATTGACGAGCTTCACCGAATGGTGCTTGATCAATTGCTTGATGAGTTTCAAATAAAGGATATATCTGAAAGTGAAATAGCTCACTTAAATAAAGCGTGGCACAGGTTAGCGCCATGGCCTGATTCTGTAGAAGGTCTAAGTAGACTAAAAGAAAAATACGTGATAGCGACACTCTCGAACGGGAATATCTCACTTCTCGTCAACATGGCAAAGCACTCAGGGCTTCCCTGGGATGTTGTCTTGTCTTCCGAATTAGCAAAACATTACAAAACTGATAAAGAGGTATACCTAACCGCTGCTTCACTTCTAGATTTAAAGCCCGAAGAAATAATGATGTGCGCTGCGCATCAGGATGATCTTCTTGCGGCAAGAGCGCTTGGGCTTAAAACCGCTTACATCTCCCGCCCGCTTGAGTTTGGCCCGGAGCGAAAAAATGATGCTACCGATGATATGCCCTTTGATATTATCGCAAGTGATATTGCAGAGCTTGCTCAGCAGCTAGGTATTTAACCTAAGTAAATACTTCTTCTAAACAGAACCGCATTCCTAGATTCAACACCCTATTTATAGGTATAATAGTTTCAATCAAACGCCATTCAGGGGGATTATTGTGTTCAAGTGGATTGCTAACCTTTTAAGAAAAAAACCTGTTACCGTAGAAGAGATGCAGGAGAGAGTTTTTCTCGAAGGACCTCATTCGAGGCTCCGTGAGCTATGGTTTCTGATCCGCGTGATGTGGGGATTTCTATACGGCTTTAGAAAACTCCACTTTGTTG
This sequence comes from Thermodesulfobacteriales bacterium, assembly GCA_004525335.1. GTDB lineage: Bacteria > Desulfobacterota_D > UBA1144 > Nemesobacterales > UBA2774 > CR02bin9. Next base: position 731 of record SPCL01000128.1, on the reverse strand, counting down.
GCCCACTTGTAACGGTTTTCGGCTCTGCCAGGACTGAGGAGGGTAGCCCGCATTATCAAAATGCCAGAAAAGTAGGCGGTGAGCTTGCAAAGATGGGCTTTGGAGTCATGACGGGCGGCGGACCCGGGATTATGGAAGCCGCAAATCGCGGCGCGCACGAAGTAGGCGGAACCTCAATAGGCTGCAATATTATTCTCCCATTTGAGCAGGAGCCCAATCCTTATCTTGATGTAATGCTAAACTTTAACTACTTCTTCGTCAGAAAGGTGATGCTCCTTAAATACTCCTACGCTTTTGTCATTATGCCCGGAGGCGCAGGGACAATGGATGAGTTGTTTGAAGTAATCACACTTATCCAGACAAAGAAGATATTCAACTTTCCTGTAATCCTAATTGGAAAAGAGTATTTCGCCCCGCTTATGGAGCTTCTAGAGCATATGGTCGATGAAAAGACTATAAGTCCACGCGATATTGATCTGTTTTTTGTGACGGATTCAATCGAAGAGGCCATGGAGTATATAAAAGTCAATATTGTAGACAAGTACGGTATAACACTTAAGAAAGTACCTCAAGCTTTCAGGATACTTCTTGAGAAGTGATTTTGTGCTCGCTGGATTAGATATGCAATTATTCACGCCCTTATTTCCATTTATTTAGAGACAAGGGCGTAATTTATTTCCTGAAATTAGTTCGAGGGTTCACATACTTCGTTCAAACATTGAGCCTCACCC
>SPCL01000013.1 GCA_004525335.1 Thermodesulfobacteriales bacterium | reverse complement strand
GAGAGTTATCAAGATAAAATTGAAGATGCAAATTTAGAAATATCCCCTGCTGATGCAAATACAAAACTAGTCGATGATGCCTCTATCCTTAAGGGTTCAGATACGCCTACTGAAACCACAAGCAATGAATCAGGTCTTATAGAAGAAGATTTGGCAGTAACTGATCTAGCTCCTGAAGATTCATACAGGCTGCAGGTTGCGGCATTTGGAAATCTCGATGACGCCAATGAACTAGTTAGCGAGCTTAAACTAAAAGGCTACGATGCTTATATTGTTACTACATCCAATTCCAGAGGCGAGGTTTGGAACCTAATTAAGATCGGTAATTTTCAAACGGCCCGGGAGGCATGGAATTTTTCAACAATGTATCAAAATAAAGAAGGTGGAGAAGTCTTTGTTGAAAGTTTAAACCGGGGCAGGGTATATAATGAATCATTGGAAGAGAACGATGAACAACAATAGTGACTTTAAGCGGAAAGAAAGCAAATGCTTGTTAGCTATTGCGTAGAGGTCGGCCATAACCCAGTGTAATGACTCCATAAATTACCTTCTAAAACTTTTTTTGCAAATGCGAAGAAAGTGCTTGACATAAATATCCAAAAGTCGTATAGTTTTACGGTTGAGTAGCTCATATCTGGGTTGTTTACCGGGGCAGGGTTAAATAATAAACGACATTATTTATTCGGTTAAAAGGTGCAATGATGAAGACATCAAAGTTTAGAGAAGTTGAGGGGCAAGTTCCGACAGAGGTACTGGGACTTGAAGAATTTAATCAGGAAGAAGATAATACATATCCTTCTATCACTATATCAGATAGCGGCATGGGTGATGATGAACCTGAGTTTAGCGTTGAAATTGAAGATACTCCTGCCAAGGAAGAGAAGAAAGAAGATAAGTGGACACCGGATGAACAGTTTAGACTTCTCTATGTCTATTTCAAAGATATGGCAGTTGAATCTCTTTTAACCGCAAAAGAAGAAGTTGAGGTTTCTGCTCAAATTAAAAAATGTGAAGCTAAAGCAATTGAACTTACTATTAATCTAGACAAGCTGAGAAAGAAAAGAGAAAGCCTTATTAAAAGAGAGACCAAGACCGGCAAGAACCGAATAAGCGAAAAAGAGTTAACCAAAAGAATAGAATGCTTTAGTGCGTTTATTACAGTATTTTCAGAGCGCGCAAAGGAGATGAAAGAAAGATTTGTTAAAGCCAACCTAAGGCTTGTTGTTAGTATTTCAAAAAGATATATGGGAAGAGGATTACCACTAACAGATTTAATCCAGGAAGGGAATGTTGGATTAATGAGGGCAGTGGAAAGATTTGACCATACAAAAGGTTATAAATTTTCAACCTATGCCTCATGGTGGATACACCAGGCAATATCAAGAGCACTGCTAGACCAAACCCGGACCATCAGGGTTCCAGTATACGTACTAGAGCAGGCGAGCAAGGTATACAGAATTAGCTCGATGCTGCATAAAGAGATGGGAAGAAAACCTCTGCCGGAAGAAGTAGCTGAAATAGCTGGTATCTCGGTTGAAGGCGTGAAAAGAATTCTTGAATCAACAAATGACGCTGCAAGATTAGATACTCCTATCATGGATGGTGAGAAAACTACTCTACTAGACTTCATCTCAGACGATAAAGCGCCAGCACCTGATGCTGTTATGGCAACCACAGCACTTACTCAGGAGATAAGAGAAGCATTAAACATTCTTACTCCAAGAGAAGAAGAAATAATAAGGCTCAGGTTTGGAATAGACCAGGATGGTACCTACACGTTAGATGAAATTGGTAGAAGGTTTGATCTGACCAGAGAGCGTATCAGACAGATTGAAAAAAGAGCGCTTGAAAAACTAGCTGAAGCCGATTCGGGTGATGTTCTAAGAAGTTTTCTAGCAAGATAACAAACTCTAATCGTAATACATCTCGTTTAAGAGCTATGGGCCAACTTCTTTATTCCTTTTTATAATTTGACGCTATAGCTCCATCTCAAAAAGCATTGTCATTGCACCACATATAGTGTAATTTCACTTAGTAAAATGAAGTCACACTCTCCTATAATTATAATTGGAATGAGCCGTTCAGGTACTAGCATGCTTACCAGGATGCTGGATGATCTGGGCCTCTTCGTCGGTAATAAGTTAACCCATAACCATGAGGCTCTGTTTTTCCGCGAAATTAATGATTGGCTGTTAACTCAGTCAAGCGGCGGTTTGGAGAATCCGGGCACAATAAAATATCTACTTCAAGATAAAGAAGCTAGAGAACTTTATGGAGAATTCATAAGTTTTGCAATGAAAACGCCTCGCGTGATTTCATTTTTGGGGTTTACAAAGTACTTAAGCTATAAAACACCTAAAAGTCTTGATATCCCCTGGGGTTGGAAAGATCCTCGTAATACTTTTACCCTTCCTTTTTGGTTAGATCTTTTTCCAAAGGCCAAAGTTGTTCATATATATCGTCATCCCATAGATATTGCTAGTAGTTTAATAACTCGAAGGAAAAGAGGGCTTAATAGACTAAAAGATAGACATAGTAATTTCAGACCATTTTACTGGTACTACTTGATGCAAAAATTCATAGCAAGAAATAGAGTATTTGTAGATATACGCGGCGGCACTCTGGAAGAAGGCTTTTCAATATGGGAGGAGTATTTAAAAGAGGCTCGCTCTCATGTAGATAGTCTCGGTGGGCGCGCAATTGAAATTAAATATGAAGATTTTTTAGAACACCCCGCTCAGATTTTAAAATCTTTAACTAACTTTTGTGAACTTGATGTAACTCAAGATCAGATTGAGAGAGGCGCATCAAATGTTAATAAGACTAGAGCCTATGCATACTTGAATGATCCGGAGTTAAAAGCATTTTCTCTTGATATCTCAGATCGCCTTAAATCTTACGGCTATTAACTTCAATCCTGATACTAATTAAATACCAATTCTTTGACTTCATCGGATTCGATAGAAAGCTCCACTCCAATATCATCAGAAAATTCTCTAATCCATAAAAGCATTTTCTTGTAAATCTCAACACGTTGGAATTTTAAATATTTATACTTTCCGTCAGTTGAGGGAAATAGTTCCCCTAGAATAGTTGGGCTATCGGGGAACCTCTTTTTAATAGTTTCAAATAGAACCTTATTGTGCTTTGGTGTTCCTAGTGATATATAGTCGATTTGTTTTGTATCAAGTTTAGTAAAAAGTTCCTGTATCATTTTTTGGTATAACTCTTCCCATCCCGGCACCCTGATTATCGGGTCGAGTCTTACCCCTACCGTGTAACCAGCTTCTTGGCATCTTCTGGCGGCATCAAGTCTTTCATCAAACGAAGGGGTTTTGTGCTCAATCATATCCACAATTTCTTGAGGACTAAAAGTCCAGGAAGGTATTACATTTTCAGGGGGATTCACAATGGACACTAAATTTTCAACATTTGTACTTTTTGTTCTAAACTCGATCACCCCATTTCTGTACTTTGTAAAAAGGCTGACAATATCAAGAGAAAATTCTGTGAGGTCGTCAAACGCTAAAGCGTCGCATACTTCGCCGACATGAAAGTATGGATTATCAAAACTATTTAGTAATTCTTCAATTTTTTCGAGAACCTCGTCCCGGTTGACAAAGATTACGGGGACTTTTGTTTGGAAATAGTGTTGAAGGTAACAGTATTCGCAGTCATATTTGCAATCTATTTCATGAAACAGATAGAACTGTCCATGATCCATTCTTCCGATACTTTTAACCAGCTCTCCCTTCTTGCTGGCAAGGGCAAGTGAATTCTTGTCTTCATCTGCTCTTTGATTAAATGATTTATCTTGTCCAATTTTTTTATAGTCCTCGATAAAAGTGACAGGGGCGGATTTTATTTTGGATAATATTTTCTGAGTGAGAAGATGATCTAGAATATCTTCTTCGACATAGATTTTGTCGGGAGCTTGTATCAATATACAATTACCTTCAGCTAAGGCTGTATTTTTCTTTAATTTACAAACTTTATTTTCTTAATATTTGACCGAGTTTCATTGCAAGACCAATATCACCTGACATCTTTATCTTGCCTGTCAGTAAAGCACTTTCGGGACGGAGTTTCCCTGTGAACATATCTACGAAGTGCACATCTTTAGCTTTGATAGTGCATTGAGCATCTTCTTCTGTTTCTCTTACGCCTAAGGTTTCTTCTCTTAGGTCAACTATCCATGTTCCGCCGTCAGGGCCTTTTAGTTCGAATTTATATACCGCTCTCACATCGGAAAGCTCACTAGATCTTTCCTTTATTTTTCTCTCTACCTTCTCGAATATTTCTCTTGTTGTTGCCATAAAATATATCCCCTCAATATTGGAAAAGCATTTTACCATTGATATGTCATTCTATGCAAGATTGGGATCCCATAATTGACGCTGAGCGTTTATGGATTTACAATTCCTTAGCATTTTTCAAACAGGAAAATTAATAATGAGTATAAGTTACCCTAAAAATCATGATGTCATAGTAATTGGTGCCGGACATGCTGGGTGTGAGGCTGCACTTGCGTCTGCTAGAATGGGATGCCGAACACTTGTGCTAACGGCTAATATCGACACAATTGGATTAATGTCTTGCAATCCTTCAATAGGCGGCGTAGGTAAGGGGCACCTCGTTAAAGAGATAGATGCTCTAGGCGGGGAGATGGGAAAAGCTGCTGACCATGCAGCTATACAATTTAGAAGGCTCAACACCAGAAAGGGTGCAGCGGTACAGGCAACCAGGATTCAAGCTGATCGCCAGTCTTATAGATCCTATATGAAAAAGGCGCTTGAGTCTGAAAAGAATATTGATATTAAGCAGAGAATGGTAGAGGGTTTTCTGGTTGAAGGAGGGCGCATTGCCGGAGTGAAGACCAACCTGGGCGAACATTTTTTTGCAGATGCCGTGGTGGTTACACCGGGCACTTTTCCTAACGGACTCATCCATATTGGGGCAACTAAAATTTCCTCAGGGCGCGCGGGTGAAGGGGCGGCAACCGGTATCTCAGAATCATTTGGAAGTATTGGTTTCAATGTCGGCAGATTAAAAACCGGCACACCTCCCAGGTTAGACGGTAGAACTATCAAATGGGAAATGCTTGAGCCACAACCGGGAGATAAAAATCCCAAACCATTTTCATTCTCAAATGATATTATAGACAGAGAACAGCTTCCTTGCTACATAACCTATACAAACGAAAGAACTCATGATGTTATAAAGAATAACCTTCATAAATCTCCGCTTTATTCGGGAGAGATAAAAGGTGTAGGACCAAGATACTGTCCTTCGATTGAAGACAAGATTGTAAAATTCCCGGATAAAGACCGACATCAAGTATTTCTAGAACCAGAAGGTCTAAACACCTATGAAATATATCCAAACGGTATCTCAACAAGTCTCCCTCTCGAGGTTCAATATGAATTAGTAAGAACGATAGATGGACTGGATGAGGTCGAGATTATGAGGCCCGGATACGCAGTTGAGTACGACTACGTAGATCCTACTCAGCTAAGGCCTACTTTAGAGACTAAATTAATAGACAATCTTTATTTTGCAGGACAGATAAACGGTACTACCGGTTATGAAGAGGCAGCCAGCCAGGGTTTAGTTGCTGGAATAAATGCAGCTCTCCGAGTAAAAGGTGAAGATCCCTTTATTCTCAAACGTTCTGAAGCATATATTGGCATTATGGTAGATGATCTAGTTACCAAAGGGGTAGATGAGCCTTACAGGATGTTTACTTCTCGGGCTGAATACCGCCTAGTGCTTAGAGAAGATAATGCTGATATAAGATTAGGTGAATTAGGTTATAAGATAGGATTGTTAAAAGAAGAGGATTACGCTAAGTTTGCTATAAGGAAGAAAGCTGTAGCACAGGAATTCTTAAGGTTAGAAACTATTAAAGTTGTACCTAACGCTCACTTTAACGAGATACTAATTAGACTAGGCGCTTCACCTATTAAGAAACCCCATTCTTTAAAAGAACTTTTAAGGCGCCCTGAAATTTCATATAGAGACCTCGAGTTTTTTGAATTAACTGTTCAAGATTCTATTACAGAGGATGTAATATCTCAGATAGAAATGGATATTAAATATGAGGGTTATATAAAGAGGCAGATGGAGCAGATTGGTAAATTTGCAAAATTAGAAGACTTTGCAATACCTGATAGCTTTTCCTATGACAACATCCCCGGGTTATCCACGGAAATTGTCCAAAAACTTACAAAGGTTCGCCCCAACTCCTTGGGTCAAGCTACCAGAATCTCGGGTGTTACTCCTGCAGCAATTTCAGTTTTAATGGTTTATTTAAAACGGGACGGTAATCAAAAGCAAGCTCAGGGTCACTCTATCTCTTCATGATCTTCAAGTTCATCTAGATCTAGTTCTTCTTTTTCCATAAGGTCCATCATGTCTTCATAGTCTCCGCCGATATATCCAGTATTGTCCGGATCTTCGAGCATCTCTACGAGATCTTTAATTTTTCTTTTGGCTTTTCTAGGCATGTTCCCTGCCCTCCATGATTTTAATATAAATCTAATAAACTATGTTTGTTACCGATATTATAAAATCAATAAACTTAAAACCAACACAAATATATTATAGCGGGGATTTTTTTAATTTGTTCAATTTCTTCAATATATTCATATAAATACATCATGAGTTGTCCGGGGATAATAATTCAAGCATCTTGTTAATATCGGTAGTCGGCAAGTTGCATATATGATTTAAGCACACATAAGCTGTGGCTTTACCTTCTATCCTTGACTGGCCTTTTGTAAAATCGGCAATTTCTGTTATTTTGTCGTCATCTTTTCCCTTGGTTAATACGATTTTACTCGGGCTGTAATTTTTTCTGACGGCATCTATCATTGCTTTAGTATCTTCAGCCCCGGGATCTCCCACAATTACTACTTCATATGATGGCCCTATTCCAAAATCAAGACCAATCATAAATAATGTGTATGCCATGGGCCCACTTTCTATAGTTTCAGAAAATGCCTTGCCAAGTTTTGCAGCTTTTTGTTCATATTCTACTTCACCAGTAATTCTGGATAATTTAAGCAGGTTAAGCCCGGCTACAGAGTTGCCTGAGGGAATAGCCCCGTCATAAATCTCTTTTTGCCTTGAGATCAGTTTCTCCGCGTCATTAGAAGTGAAGTAATAACCTCCGTTCTTATCGTCCCAGAATCCTTTATCCATTTCCTCTTGAAGTGATAAAGCTACTTTCAAATACTTAATATCAAAAGTGCTCTCATATAACTCAAGCAGACCCCAAATGAAAAAAGCATAATCATCTACATTAGCCCTAATTCCAGCTTCTCCTTGTCTATATCTATGAAGGAGTGTTCCATTATTATTTCTCATATCTTTTAATATGAAATCAGCAGCCTTTCTAGCTGATTCTGTATACTGAGGCTCATTAAAAACTCTTCCCGCTTTTGATAGAGCCGCTATCATGAGGCCGTTCCAGTCGGTGAGAATTTTGTCGTCTTTATAGGGGTGTACCCTCTTTTCACGCTCATTGAACAGTGTGACACGTGCTTTTTCGATTCTCTCTGAGAATTCTTCCTCACTTATTTCATATGAAGGTGCAATTTCACTAAAAGACTTTTTAAGATGTAAAATATTCGCCCCTGTTTTATGCCCCCCCGCTTCTTCTGCGAAATTGCCCGGTTTACTTGTATTGAAAGTGGTTATTATCAGCTCTGCGTTTTTGCCGCCTAAAGTTTCTTTGAGCTCTTCTTCAGTCCAAACGTAAAATTTGCCTTCCTCACCTTCGCTATCCGCATCTTCAGCTGAGTAAAACCCACCTTCTGGGGAGGTCATATCCCTTAGGACATAGGTTAAAATTTGGCGCGCCGTTGTTTCATACTCTTTTTTCCCAGTAGCCTGATAAGCCTCGGTGTATGCCATTACCAGCATTGCCTGATCGTAAAGCATTTTCTCAAAATGAGGCACAAGCCAGTTTGGATCTGTTGAATAGCGGTGAAAACCAAATCCAACATGGTCGTACATTCCGCCAAGACGCATTTCTTGTAGGGTTTTTTCAACCATATCCAGGGCTTGCTGATCATTCGTACGTTTCCAGTACCTGAGTAAGAAAAGATGGTTATGCGGCGTCGGGAATTTCGGAGATCTGCCAAAACCACCATTTTCTTCATCAAAATTTCTTAGGAGTTGATTATATGCAGTATCTAGAGTTTTTGTTGACAGATCTTTGACTTGTGTATTTTGTGAAACGTCAGTTGCTTTCTTAACCGCTTCCGTAATAGTTTCGGCAGATTTCAGAATGTTCTCATTGTCCTTTTCCCAGGCCTCTTTTACTTTAGGCACAAATTCTATCATACCGAGTCTTCCGTAACGGCTCTCTTTAGGTATGTAAGTGGCTGCAAAAAAAGGCTTTTTGTCCGGAGTCATAATAATATTCAACGGCCAGCCACAACCTCCCTTAGACATCATCTGACACACTGTCATATAAATACCATCGATATCCGGGCGTTCTTCCCGGTCTACTTTAATCGAGACAAAAGTTTCGTTCATGAGTTTTGCTACTTCTTCATCTTCAAAAGATTCGTGCTCCATTACATGACACCAATGACATGTGGAATACCCAATTGAAAGTAATATCGGTTTGTTTTCCTTCCGGGCTTTATCAAAAGCTTCCTCACCCCAAGGGTACCAATCCACAGGGTTGTCGGCGTGTTGGAGTAAATAGGGGCTTTTTTCATTTTTTAACCTGTTTGAATGTTTCATCTCTTTTGATCCCGAGGCATGAGCCCAATTAGTATAATTTATTGCGAAAAGACAAATTAGTATTAGGAAAGTTATAAATCCAATAAAGAAAGTATTAATTCTTAGTGCAGAGTCCAGTCTTCCTCTTCTCATGTTTTTCATCTAACTCCTACTGAGTTTACTGTACCTTCTTTCTTTTACAAGGATGATTATATTCATAAAATGTATTCATAGATTTACTTTGTAATATCTATTCTTCACCGGATATTCATTATCCAATATCTTGGTTATAATTGACTACATACGAGCGGGTTATGCAAATACTAAACGAAAAATACTCAAAAATAATTCTCGAAGAAAAGCTGCTGCTTACAAATCTTCTAGCCGAGATCGAGATTCTTTCAGATGATGATCTGAGAAATAAGCTAACCTCGGTTATAGAGAATTTAGAAAATCTTTTTTCGATCGTATTTATCGGTGAGTTCAGCACTGGAAAATCCTCTATTATTAATACACTCTTGGGACTTGATGTTCTTGCTGAGGGGATTACCCCAACTACTGACGAAATAACGGTTATAAAATACGGGGATCAAACTCTAGAATCTATAGAGAACGGTAGTCGTTTGATTTCTATTCCTGAAGAAAGGCTTAAAGGAATTCTACTGGTTGATACCCCCGGTACTAATGTAACCATAGCACAGCACCAAAAAATTACAGAGGAGTTTATACCTAAAGCGGATATTGTGTTTTTTACTATAGGGGCGGAGCGAGCTGTAACAGGAAGCGAGGCTAAGCTCATTGAATTTATAAAAGAGGAATGGCTTAAAAATATTGTATTTGTTCTAAATAAGATTGATGTAGCAAAAGATCAAGAGGAACTGGATCAGCTTATTTCACATACTTCTGGCGAGCTTGAAAGAGCATTTAGTTTTAAACCCCACGTAATTCCAGTTTCCGCAAAACTGGCAAGACAGGCTAAAGCAAGATCGGATTCAGGACTTTATACTAAGAGCGGTTTTGCAGAGCTTGAGGAATATATATTTAAAACTCTTGGAGAAGAAGAACGTGTCAGATTAAAAATTCAAGGCTCTTCTGAATTAGCCTTGAGTCTTTGTTCTGAGACCGAAAAAGCAATTGATGCTAATCTGTATAAAATATCTCAAGACACAGAGAAACTAGCTGGTTTCCAACGAAAACTTGACGGCATGAAAGATGAAATTGTCGGCAACTCATCACAGTTTACAGAGCGAATCAGGAGCAGGCTCCTAGAATTTAAAACGAGAGGGATCCAATTTATAGATGATCTTATTAGATTCCAAAATATATTTAAGTTGATCAGCAAGGATAAAGTAGCCAAGGAGTTTGAGTACAAAGTATCCCGCCAGACAGTGGCTGAGCTTGAGAAGGATCTAGATTCTATGGTGAGCTGGACTGAGAAATCAGCCAGGGCTTTGCTTGATAGCACAATCAATTTTTATAATAGCTCCATAAAATCTGATGTGCCAAGCATGAGCTCGGGATTTACATACGACAGGACCAGGCTCATAGATACCGTGAGATCAGAGCTTGAGACCAAAAGGAAAAGCATTGACCCTTCAGTGCTCGGCGGCAATCTTGTTGACTCTGCCAGGGGCGCCGTAGCTTCAGTACTAGGTGTTCAGGTTGGGACACTTGCGATTGGTACAGCGGTTGTAACGGCTTTTTCTTCATTCATTGTGGATATTACCGGCATACTTGCGACAATTGCTGTTATGGCCACTGCGTTTGCGATACTTCCTAAAAAGAGAAGAGACGCTATGAAGGAGTTTAATCATAAAGTGGACGCCCTTATCGAAGAGCTTACATCCAGTGTTAGTTCACAACTCAAGCGCGACTTTGATGGAATAAGTTTGCAAGTTACTGATTCTCTTGTTCCACTTAAAAATTTCTACAAAATTGAAACTGAGAAGCTCCAAGAATCTAAAAAGAGGGTACGGGAAATTAGACAGAAAATAGAATCAATTAAGAACAGCAGTCCATTTAACACTTAATCCCAACTTAATAATCTCTTACTTAACATACTAATCCATGATTATTAATAATATAGTTTGATTTTCGCCTTATAGTCTGGATCATTAGGGTAGTTTTTAAGATTTTGGCCTCTGGGATAGTAAGCGCGTTTCGACTTAATCTATGATCACTCCCTACTAAATCCACGAAGCTTAAAAGTTTTCCTTACTAAGGAGAGGAATGTATTTGTATGAGAAAAGATAATATCAGAAACATCGCAATCATAGCTCACGTAGACCACGGCAAGACTACACTTGTAGATGCCATGCTACAGCAGAGCAATATATTCCATGAACACCAGCATGTTGAAGAAAGGGTTATGGACTCAATGGATCTTGAGAAAGAGCGCGGGATAACTATTACAGCTAAAAACACTGCAGTTCGTTATAAAGATATTAAAATTAATATCGTTGACACCCCGGGTCACGCAGATTTTGGAGGGGAAGTAGAAAGAAGCCTAAATATGGTTGACGGAGCTTTGCTTCTAGTTGACGCAAGTGAAGGCCCATTGCCTCAAACGCGTTTTGTAGTGCAGAAGGCTCTTGAAAAGAAGCTCCCAATTATTCTTGTGATAAACAAAATCGATAGACCTGATGCCCGTCCGGATGAGGTAATAGACGAGGTCTATGACCTTTTTATCGATCTTGACGCAAACGAGGAGCAGATTGAATTTTCTATCATATACACAAATGCAAAAATTGGCGCGGCGCACAAAGAAATCAATGATTCCTCAGATAATCTGATTCCTCTTTTTGACCAAATTATAACTTCAATTCCCGGTCCTGAAGTTGGGGACGGCTCAGTAACACAATTTCTAATTACTAACTTGGATTACGATAACTATGTTGGCAGGCTTGCCATTGGAAGAATGATGAGCGGAGAGCTTGAGTCCAACAAGAGCTATGCGCTTTGTGGTGAAGGTGGTTCAGTAACAAATATTAAAATTTCCGTTTTATATACGTACTCAGGGCTTGAGAAAACACAGGTCGAGAAGGTAGAAGCTGGGGACATTATTGCTATTGCGGGAGAAGAGAAGGTTCAAATCGGAGATACGGTTTCCAGAATCGATAACCCTGTGCCGCTTGAGCGTATAAAGGTTGATGAGCCTACAATATCCATGATTTTCTATGTTAACAGCGGACCGTTCGCCGGTAGGGAAGGCAAATTCTTAACCTCACGGCAAATAAGAGAGAGGCTGGACAAGGAAAAGCTGAGAAATGTTTCTATTCAGATTAAGGACACCGACCGGGCCGACGCGTTTGAGGTTGCAGGACGAGGAGAGCTTCAAATGGCTGTTCTTATTGAAACCATGAGGCGTGAAGGTTATGAGTTTATGGTCTCTAAGCCCATGGTTATAACAAAAGAAGAAGATGGCAGAGTTACAGAGCCGGTTGAGCGCATTTTTATTGATGTACCTGAAGAATTTGTAGGAGTTATTACCGAGAACGTTGCCAAAAGAAAGGGGCATATGGTGAATCTTCATAACAACGGCAACGGACGGGTAGATATGGAATTTGTAATAACCTCAAGGGGACTTATAGGATTTAGAAGCCAGTTTCTGATCGATACCAAAGGCTCCGGGGTTATGAACACTCTATTTGAAGGCTATGAGCCCTGGTACGGCCCGATTCCGCAAAGATCGACAGGAGCTTTAGTATCAGACCGCGTAGGGAAAATAACCACATATGCAAGCCTCGCTATGGTTGACAGGGGCGAGCTTTTTGTTGAGGTAACTACCCAGGTATATGCCGGAATGATAATTGGGGAGAGGAACCGAAACGGAGATCTAACTGTAAATATTACAAAAGAGAAAAAACTTACAAACATGAGAAGCTCAACTTCTGAAGCAACAGTTGTTTTAAGACCTCCCAGGCCTTTATCGCTGGACCAGGCAATTGAGTTTATTGCCGAGGATGAGCTAGTTGAGATTACTCCAGAGAGCATGAGACTCCGCAAGATGGAGCTTGACGCCGGAAAAAGAGCGATATTAGAGAAAAGAGCGAAAGATTAATATTAGTTGCAAACTCCTCCGAATAATCCTTTGCGTAAATGTTTCAATCTGTTGAGAGTTTTAGCGAAGCGAAATAAGCGATTCTATGTCTTGTCTCAGGATAAAAACCGTTATCTATCTTAAATAGCTTAAACCCACTTTCTAAATGCCCGCACACATGAAAGCTATAAGTCCGATTACAACAATAGCACCTATTATTATTGCTGTTGTAGTTTTCATAACTACTATTGTATTTATTGCAAAATGCACTGTCAATTGTTTTTGTCAGCAATAGAAAAGAACTATAACTCAGAAAGAAGTAAGCCTCGTATTAAAAACCCCCATTGTGAGAATATTGAGTTTTCAGATAGTTAACAAAAACGGTAATGGGCGATGGGGGATTCGAACCCCCGAGCTCAGGCTTGGTAAGCTATGTTTAGCACTTCAAGATAGTATAAGTGGTTAAGTAATACACATTCTAAGTTTTCCATCTAATTTTAATTGCAATTTTCCTTCTACCCACAGGATTAACTTTTATACGCCTTCTATTGTATAATGAGAATATTAAGAATACAGGAGGGAATGTATGAGAATAATTTTAATAATGGCAGGGGCTTTATTGTTATTCATGCCTATCAATTTACTAGCCGATGCCGACAGTGAGATGAGGGCCGAAATAATTGGCGAGCAGGGCGGTAAAGCTATAGCGGTTGACCATAGCGAATATCAACCTGAGAAGGCGGAAAAAGAGTGTCGGGAATTATTTTATAAACTGTGGGAAGATCATTTTAAGGAAATGGGATTCGATACCGATGAAGCCACTGTTAATAGCTTTGTTGCTGGATGTATGAAGTCATATAACAAGAAATTCGGGAAATAGGTTCTGATTGTAATTTTAAGCTATTAAAAACAATGGCGGGCGATGGGGGATTCGAACCCCCGGCCTCAGGCTTCGGAGGCCTGCGCTCTAATCCACTGAGCTAATCGCCCTGATTATTTTTTAGGTAATGGAAGTCCCAACTCTTTCATTACGACCTGCATATCTTCCCAGGCCGGTTTCTTAAAATTAGGATTTCTAAGTAGGGCTGCGGGGTGGTAAGTAACCATAAGTTTTGATCCGCTATACATATGAAATTTCCCTCTCAAACTTCCAAGACTAGCCTTGGTTTTGAGTATCGACTTTGCCGCTGTAGCGCCCAGGCAAACTATTACTTCAGGCTTAATAAATCTTATCTGCTTAAAGAGGAACTGCTCGCATGTGTCCATTTCATTCTGCTCAGGCGCTCTGTTGTTAGGTGGCCTGCATTTCACAACATTACCAATATAAACGTCTTCCCGCTTAAGTCCCATAGCTTCAATTATCTTAGTTAGAAGTTTTCCTGATCTTCCAACAAATGGCTTACCCTGCATATCCTCATCACGTCCCGGACCTTCTCCTACAAACATGAGTCTTGCCTTCGGATTCCCGTCTCCGAAAACAAGGTTTGTCCGACCTTCATGCAATTGACACCTGGTGCAGTCTCCTATCTCCTCTCTAATTTCCTCAAGTGTCATTGTTTTCCCGTCAAACAGATTAGCCGGTTCTTTAATTGTGATAATATCTTCATCAAGCGTGGTTGTTGTTTTAGACACTAGCTCTACCCTCGGTTCTTTTTTTTCAGTTTTAGATATTACAGGTGTACTTTCTTGGGTTGCAATCTTCTGGGCAGGGATAGTTCTTATGCCCATAGATTGTTGAAACTCCAGATAGTTCTTGAGTTCATCTACTATTTCTTTTAGCTCATTATCTACGGTCATATCGGTTCATCCCTAATATAATACAACATAGCTAAATTGTAAAAACATATTTACCAAAGAGGCAAATACTTTGAACTCTCCTTGTGTTTCTGGTAAATCATTCTATTCTAAATAAAACTTTTTGGAGCTAATAAGACGCAAAATGAAAGAGAGTTATAACCCTAAAGATATAGAAAACAAGTGGCGGAAGGACTGGGATGAGAAGAAGCTGTACCAGGTTGAAGTTGATAATAACAAAGAGAAATATTATGTCTTAGAGATGTTTCCTTACCCCTCGGGCCGTATACACATGGGGCACATTAGAAACTACACAATCGGCGATGTCACAGCTCGTTACAAGCGCACAAGAGGATTTAATGTCCTACATCCGATAGGATGGGACGCCTTCGGACTACCTGCGGAGAATGCCGCAATTGAGCGAGGGGTTCATCCTGCAAAATGGACTTATGAGAACATCGAGCAAATGAAAGCTCAACTCAAGAAACTTGGCTACAGTTACGATTGGACTAGAGAAATCGCCACATGTGACCCGACTTATTACAAATGGGAGCAGATGGTCTTTACCCACATGTATCAAAAGGGGCTGGCTTACCAAAAGTCGACTACGGTTAACTGGTGTCCGTCATGTGAGACTGTGCTGGCTAACGAGCAGGTAGAGGACGGGCAGTGCTGGCGCTGTGGCTCGGAAGTTGAATTAAAAGAAATGGCAGGCTGGTTTCTTAAAACTACGGAGTATACAGAAGAACTTCTTGAGTGGGCTGATAAGCTAAAAGACGGGTGGCCGGAAAGAGTGCTCTCTATGCAGAAGAACTGGATAGGTAAAAGCACCGGGGCAGAGATTGAATTCAAACTCCATGATACTATTGGTGAAGAGGATATTGTGAAGGTTTTTACAACCAGGCCAGATACTGTATTCGGTGTTACCTATATGAGTCTTGCCCCCGAGCATCCGCTTGTTGAGGAGTTGATAAAAGGAAAACCGGAAGAAGAGGAAGTTCTGGAATTTGTAAACAGAGTAAAAAAACAGAGCAATCTTGAAAGAGTTGCAGATGGGGCAAAAAAAGAGGGTGTTTTTACAGGTGCCTATGCAATAAATCCTTTCACCCATCTAAGCATACCAATCTATGTAGCAAACTTTGTGCTATTTGAATACGGAACCGGAATTATTATGTGCGTCCCCGCCCATGACCAGAGGGATTTTGAATTTGCAAAGGAATACAACTTGCCTATCAGGGTTGTAATTCAACCGGAAGGTGTGGAGCTTGATCCTCACACTATGAAGGAAGCTTATGTAGAGCCGGGTGTGATGGTTAATTCTCAGCAATTCTCTGATCTCGAATCAGCAACCGCAAAAGAGAATATAGTTGAATTTATAGAGCAGAACGGGCTGGGTGAAAAGCAGATTAATTACAGACTCCGTGACTGGGGAATTTCTAGGCAGAGGTACTGGGGAACTCCTATTCCGATCATATACTGCGACAAATGCGGCGCTGTTCCAGTTCCGGATGAAGATCTCCCGGTAGAGTTACCGCTTGATATTGAGTTCACAGGTAAAGGCGGATCACCGCTGTCAAAAGTAGAAAGTTTTGTAAATACAACTTGTCCTGATTGCGGAGATCCAGCAAAAAGAGAGACTGATACCATGGATACTTTTGTAGAATCATCCTGGTATTTTCTTAGGTATGCATCACCAAAATATACCCAAGGCATTTTCAATAAAGATGAGGTTTCTTATTGGCTTTCAGTTGACCAGTACATTGGTGGTATTGAGCACGCAATACTACATTTACTCTATGCAAGGTTCTTTACAAAAGCTCTAAGAGATCTTGGAATGTGTGATCTGGACGAGCCTTTTAAGAACTTGCTAACACAGGGCATGGTTATAAAAGATGGCACTAAAATGTCAAAATCTGTTGGAAACATCGTAGACCCTGACGATATGATTGCTAAATACGGCGCAGACACGGTCAGATTATTTATTATGTTTGCTGCACCGGTAAATAGAGATTTGGACTGGAGTGATGAAGGGGTCGAAGGATCATTTAGATTTTTAAACCGTGTGTGGCGGCTTATTTTTGATGTATATGACAAAATAGAGCAGGTTAAGGGAAAACAAGTTGAGCCCTCGAAAATTTCAAAATCAGCCAAAGAGCTTCTTACCAAAGTTCATAAGACAATAAAGAAAGTAACAGATGATCTGGACAGGTTTCAGTTCAATACTGCAATTGCGGCTGTTATGGAACTGCTAAACGACACATCCAGATTTAAACCAGATGGACAGGATGATTTGCCGGTTTTAAGGGAAGCGGTTGAAGCTATGATAAGACTCCTTTACCCTATGGCCCCTCATGTTTCAGAGGAGCTCTGGCACGAGCTTGGATACGATAATACACTCGTTGATATGCAATGGATTACCTGGAACGAGGAGCTTGTGCAGAGTGCGGCTATAAACATCGTAATTCAGATTAATGGTAAAGTAAGGAGTCAAATAACTATGGATTCCGACTCTGATCAGGACCAGATGAAAGAGGCAGCTCTTTTGGATGAAAAAGTTCAAAGCTTCATAGCCGGGAAAGAGCCAAAGAAGGTAATTGTAGTACCAAAGAGGCTTGTGAATATAGTTGTCTAATACCCACCTTTGATATTTATACTTAGTGTGGAATTTTGAATCGCTCAATTCTTACTATAACAACTAAATGGAGGTGCCATATCTAATGGCGGATAAAGTTAAAGACAAAACGACCATAGATGATTATCTAAATAAAAAGGTAAAGGCTATTGAAGTAGATGCGTCTAAGACTGTTTCACAACTCCTCTCAGAGATGGCAGAGACCGGATTTCAGGGCAAGAGCTTGGCACGCGTGGTAGATGTGTTAGAGCAGATGATAAATGATGATGACGTTACGATACTCCTTGGTTACGCGGGGTCGCTTTCGACTACAGGGCAGTGGAAAATAATTAATTGGCTTATTGAAAACCGCTACGTTGACATACTTGTTCCCACAGGCGCCAATATTTCAGAAGACATCGTAGACGCAATGGGATTTGACTACTGGCAGGGCTCTCACACAGCTGACAACGAAGTACTCTTTAGAGAAGGCCTTAACCGCTACTATGATGTTTACGGAAAAGAGACCGATTACTTAGTTATGACTGAGCTTTTAGCTGAGTTTATCATGACTTTAGACGAATCATACAATTACTCATCAAGAGAATTGCTCCTTGAGTGTGGAAAATGGTTAGCTCAAAAAAACATTCCAAGTATTGTAGCAAAAGCGGCTGAACACGGCGTTCCAATATTTTGCCCAGCTATTGCCGACAGCCCTTACGGTGATGCAGCACTAATCGCTAAGAGTAAAGGGTTCAGCTTAACAATTGATGCTATTAAGGATTATGTAGAATTTATGACTTTGGGTGAAACCGTAAAGGAAACAGCAGTTATCTATATTGGCGGGGGAGTACCAAAGGATTTCATACAGCTCTTTGCCGTCACAGGAGATTTGCTTTATCCAGACAGGCACGTTCCTAACAGAGGAGACGGATTAAAGAGAAAAGGGACGGGTGCTTCTGAGGCTTATTACCCTCACAAGTATGCTATTCAAATAACAACCGACTCACCTCAGTGGGGTGGGCTCTCTGGATGTACATTCGAAGAAGCGGTTTCTTGGGGAAAAGAAGATTCGGAAGGTAGCCTTGTGCAGTGCTATTGCGACGCAACAATTGCTCTTCCTCTAGTCTCTCATGCACTGGCAGAAAGGGTTGGCAAGAAGAGAAAAGGGAAAGATTTTTCAGGGGTTCTATAATATTAACTTGATAAAGCAGCTAACTCTCGGGCAGCAGTTTCTGGATCAGGGGATCCGAATACGCTTGTAATTACTGCAATTCCCTCTACTCCAGTTTCCAAAATAGGCATTGCGTTATCTTTTGTAATTCCACCAATCGCAAAAATCGGAATACTCTTTATTAAATTAACGGCTTCTCTAAGAATATCGATCGTAGTAGGCTCTCTCTCCGGTTTAGTGGGTGTGTAGTACGGCGTTCCAAACGCCACATAATCTGCGCCGTTTTCCATCGCTTTTAGACCCCGCCCTATCTGGTTATAACAAGAGACTCCGATTATCGCCATATCGCCTAGTATCGCCCTAGCATTTGTTATGGAAGCGTCCTCTCCACCCAGATGAACCCCGTCCGCTCCTATCTCCTGCGCAAGCTCCGGGGAGTCATTGATTATTAGCGGTATGCGGTAACTTTTTGTTACTTTTAGAATCTCACGCCCTAAGCTTATTATTTCATTTTCCGGAGTGCCCTTTTCTCTCAACTGAACTATGCGCGCCCCACCTTTAATTGCTTTCTCAACCGTTTCTATAAACCTGTCACGGTTAATTAGTTTTTTATCAGTAATGACATAGAGGCCCTTTAAATTCTTTTTCATATCTAGAATCTTTACAGAGAGGTAAACTTACTACCCGCCAATCTTGGAAAATATTGCGTCTTGTACCGCGTCATAATCGGCTGGCAGTTCTATTGGGGCGTTTGCGTACTTTGAATAAAAGCCTTCAAGTTCATTTTTATGATAGCCAATTTTAAATTCAACAAATTTGAGCCCGTGCGCTGTAGAAATTATAACAATCCTATCACTGGCTTTAAATGTTTTCTTCTCTTTTAATTTTAGGAAAGCGGCAAGAGCAACACCTGTGTGAGGGCAGTTAAACGTGCCTGTTTTATCAACTTGCGCTGCGGCATTAGATAACTCCTCCTCACTTGCCTGCTCAACTATTCCGTCAAACTCTTTCAAAATCTTAATTGCTTTATTCACACTCACAGGGTTGCCAATTTGAATAGCGTTAGCAAGCGTTATCTTAGCCTTTACAGGATGAAACTCTTCAAAATTTTTCAGATAACTCAAATAAAGAGGGTTAGCATGCTCTGCCTGAGCACATACTAATCTTGGCAATTTTTTGATCAAGCCAAGCTCTTTCATCATTAAGAATCCTTTTCCCAAGGCCGATATGTTTCCTAAGTTGCCTCCCGGAATAATAATCCAGTCAGGGACTTCCCAATCGAATTGTTGGCATAGTTCAATGCTTATAGTTTTTTGCCCTTCTATCCTGAGTGAGTTCATAGAATTAGCGAGATAAATATTATTTTGAGTACATATCTTTTGTACCATTTCCATGCAGCCATCAAAATCGGTATCTAACGATAGAACTAATGCGCCGTTAGAAATTGGCTGTACAAGCTGAGCAATAGAAACTTTATCTTTCGGTAGAAAAACTATTGCAGGAATACCCGCACTGGCGCAATAGGCGGCAAGCGCCGCAGAGGTGTCTCCGGTTGAGGCGCAAGCTACTGCAGGTACATCTTTGCCTTCTGAGATCATCTGTTTTACAACTGATACAAGTACAGTCATACCCAAATCTTTAAAAGAACCGGTGTGGCTGTTACCGCACATTTTTAACCACAGTTCTTCCATGCCGATCTGTTTACCAAACCTTTCGGCCCAGAAAAGATTAGTCGCGCCTTCATACATCGAGACTATATTTTCATCCTCTACATATGGGCAGACCCATTCTTTTTTGCCCCACACAGAGCTTCCGTAGGGCCAGGACTGTTTGCGGTAACGGTCATCAAATATTGCTTTCCAATCTTGAGCGGAAGTTTCTTTTAATTTTTTGAGGTCGTGTGTTACTTCTAGGAGATTATTACATTTCTTGCATCTGTAGATTATTGCATCTAGAGGATAAGTCTCACCACACTCTTCGTTGATACAGCTAAACCAGGCTTTATATTCACTCATAACTAAACAAAATACATCTTCGTATTTTGACTGTCAAACATTTGGACTTTTACAAAACTTCTTAGAAACAAAATTCTGAGATTTCGGAATTTTATATATTGCTATTTTCGCACAGTATCAAGTTCACTTTGTAAGGCCTTATTATTAAAGATGTTCTTAACAATTGCACTCTAAGTCACGGAAATCCGACAATAAAAAGTCTGAGCTCTTATTGACAGAAATTGCGCATTTTGGTAATCTGAGCTTATAGGATGGATAAAAAAAGATTACATCTTATAATCCAAGGCAAGGTTCAGGGAGTTTTTTTTAGAGCATCTACTAAAGAAAAAGCCTGCGAGCTAGGACTGAGGGGATTTGTGAGGAACAGAGAAGACGGAACTGTAGAAGTTGTTGCCGAAGGTCATATGGCACAGCTTCAAAAACTTGCAGATTGGTGTCATATAGGACCTGATCACTCTATTGTAGATAGAGTTCAGATAGATTGGATGCCTTACATTGCAGAGTTTGAAGAATTTACTATCAATTAAGAACAAGGGAGCATACAAAAAGTTATGATAATAAAGTGCATACCAGGAGGTATTTTTCTCACTAACTGCTACATCCTGGGGGATGAAGAAACCAATGAAGGAATACTAATCGATCCGGGCGAGCAGATGGATGAAATTTTATCTGAAGTTAGGAATTCAGGGTTGAAGATTACAAAAATAGTAAACACTCATACTCATATAGATCACGTAGCCGGTGTGCAGCAAGCGAAAGAAGAGCTAGGGGTCCCATTTTATTTGCACCCTGAGGACGAGCCTGTTCTTCAAGCCTTACCCGAGGCCGCAGCTAGGTTCCCCCAATTCGGAAATGTCCGAGTACCTAAAATAGATGTGTATATAGAAGAAGGTGACGAGATTGAAATCGGCAATCTTAAGGCCAAGGTCTTGCATACTCCAGGGCATAGTTGGGGCAGTGTATGTTTTGTAATAGACGACCATGTGTTTTCTGGAGACACTCTATTTGCAGGTAGTGTTGGCAGGGTTGATCTCACAGGCGGGACCTCCATGAGGGAGCTTGTAGGTTCG
>SPCL01000262.1 GCA_004525335.1 Thermodesulfobacteriales bacterium | reverse complement strand
GCCTGCTGGATGGTTGGATATTGACCC
The DNA here is from genome assembly GCA_004525335.1 of Thermodesulfobacteriales bacterium. GTDB lineage: Bacteria > Desulfobacterota_D > UBA1144 > Nemesobacterales > UBA2774 > CR02bin9. The sequence goes on along the minus strand of SPCL01000262.1, from coordinate 2,401 downwards.
GGTACTGTGATTGTTGCACCTTGGGCTACAAGGGCTGTAGCTGACAATATCACGAATATATATAATAACTGGCTAAATATGTTACAATTTTTCATTTCAGAATTCCCATCCTATAAATTCAGAGTCAAACGAATATTTCACTTCATTAAAATTGTATATTTCTTTTGACATTTAAGTCTTCCTATATTTTTTTATAGTGATGTCATTATTATAATGAGTCCCCTCACATGTGATAAATAAGGGATTTTAACATTAAAATTTGTCTACTATGTCAAAGCGATGTGAAATTCCCCACTTTTAGTGAGATAAAATTACTTATTCATATATATCGTCGTTTCTTTCATGGGCTGAGTTTAGTATCCCTAAAAAAATTTAAAAGTATGGGGCATTTTTTTGTATTAAAGGTGTCATAAAAAATAGATTATACAGATTTTTAAGAAGCCTCGGGGGTAGGCATATGTGACGACTTACATGAATTTTAGTCATTAAAAGATTCAAAAAGACATGTAATTCTCAAATTATTACTGAGAAAATGAAGGAAATGATCAAGGGATAAGGCGATTATTACATTCAATGTATTCCTATCATCTCATCATCTGTAAAATTAGCATAGATTCTGAATGTTGTAGAAGATGAAGATGTCACCTTATCCGATATCAGAGATGCGTTCGGTGATGAGGTGGCGACCCTGGTAGACAACTGGAATAGATATTCCTGGAAAAAACCTTAGCATCGTTTGCCCCATGCTGAAGATGAAGGAAGTAAGCGAATCAGAATGGCATAACATAGTAGAGAATCTATTCGAAACGGAAGAAAGCACGAGACTTTTTATTTTCTTGTGATTGAATTAGGAACTAGCCAGAATAAGTAATTCAATGCATAAATATTTCAATTGTTGTGGTTCAATCTCGTGTAAGAATCAATAAATTATAATAAAAAGTATGATAATTGATTTGGAGTGCACCCCAAATAACGGACATTTAGTTAAGCAATAAAAACCTTTGGGGTGTACGTATGAAAATAAGACGAATATATACACGAGAATTTAAATTAAAAGTCTTACGTGAATGTGAAAATGGTAAAGGTAAGGCACAGCTCAGCCGTGAACATGGTTTACATCCATCTCTTATCTCAAGATGGGAGAATGAGTTCAGAGAGGATCACGAACGTGCTTTCAGCAGAAACGGGAACATTTACAAGGAAGATGCAAGAATTGATGAGCTTGAGAGAGTGATCGGCGAGCTATATGCCGAGAATTCTTTTTTAAAAAAAGCACTATCCAACTTGGAAGTGAGGTTGCAAGAACAACGAACAAAGAATACACGGGGGTGATGTATACGCTCATCGATTCATTATTGCCTCAATTCCCCATATCTATCACCGATGCCTGCTCCTGTATGGATGTAAGCAGAAGCGGATACTACGATTGGGTGGCCAGAAACAGATTACCTCATCAAATCGATCCCCTCGAGATGCAACTAAAAGATGAGATCCATCAGATAGCCATAGAATTCCCGAAATACGGGTACCGGCGCATCACAAAAGAACTGCATCGAAGAGGTTTTCAGGCAAATTCCAAACGTATTTTAGAATTGATGCGCGTGGATAACCTGCTCTGCATAAAGAAAACCTTTGTCCCTGTGACAACGAATTCAAACCATAACCACAGGGTCTATCCAAATATGGCCAGGGATATGGAAGTAACAGGAATAAACCAATTGTGGGTTGCTGATATCACTTATATTCAGTTGCCCAAGGAATTCATATATCTTGCTGTAATTATCGATGTGGGCAGCCGGAGATGTATTGGTTGGGACCTGGATCGAACTATCGACACTCAATTGACATTGAATGCACTGTATAAAGCACTGGACTGTAGGGCAGGCCAAAATCTCGATGATCTGGTACATCATTCAGATCAAGGTGTACAATATGCATCCAATGCATATATCGAATGTCTGGAAGAACACGATATACAAATCAGTATGAGTAGAAGGGGAAATCCCTATGACAATGCGTTTTGTGAAAGTTTCATTAAGACATTGAAATACGAAGAGGTCTACCTCTCGGATTATAGAACTTCCGATTAAGCATTAGATAGTCTAGAAAATTTTATCGAGAGTGTCTATAATGAAAAACGACTTCATTCGAAGATAGGATATCTACCGCCGATAGAATTTGAGGAGGCGTTAACTTTAAATAGTGTTGCTTAACTACCTGTCCGCTGGAAGGGGTGCACTCCAATTTTTTTTTAGAGTGTTGCCACTATGGCATTTTATGTAAGAGAATATAATGTATTATCCGAATTTAATCTCTATCGTTATACCCCGCAGCTCTGCTGCGGTTGGGTGTGCCGTCGCAACGTTTGACTAAATTCGGTATCTCACAGCTCTCTTAAGTC
>SPCL01000034.1 GCA_004525335.1 Thermodesulfobacteriales bacterium | reverse complement strand
TCATTGTACCGTCAGAAGAGTAAACCTCTGTCACCAGCTTTGGTTTATAGCCGGTTACTACAGAGAGATCGGGAAGGTCACTAGAACAATACTTATACCCGGCATATAGCGCTAAAACACCACCACCTAGTAAGAAAAGGCAGAACAATACAAAATAGAGCAGGAATTTGCTTTTCTTGGGTTTTGTTTTAAGTTTTTTGTTCGGTTTTTTCGCCATTAAATCTGTTATAGTCCGTTAATGAGTATGGGTTAAATATTATAATTTTAGAATAACTATACCTGAGACAATGCTAATAAATAAACAAAAAAATCGGCTATCATTATTATTATGGAGAATACAGTGGAAATGGAAACCCTAGACACCTATATTCGTAAAGTAGAAAACCAGGAAATTAAAGGTATTCTCCTTAAACTTAAGAACGAGATGCGTAAGCCTGACGTAACATGGGAATCGGTTAAAACAATATTGGTTTCCGTCGAGCAAAAGAACCCAATTATATTAAAGGAAATTTTCTCGTTGCTAATTAAAGAATCGGAATGATCTGTTCTTAGTGAGTTTAAAGAAAAAGCACAGAATTAGGTTAAATTACAGACCTAGAAAGATTAGCTGCCATAAAGAAATAATATGAACTTAGCAAACACTCAGAATAATGTAGTTGACAGTATTTTAGATCTAATCGGAAATACTCCTGTCATCAAATTGAATAATTTCATCTCCCCTGATTCTGCTACAATATGGGCTAAATTAGAGAATTTAAACCCTGCAGGAAGTATTAAAGAAAGAATCTGCCTCAGCATGATTGAGGCCGCGGAGAAAGAAGGCTCAATAAACCCGGAATCGACCGTGATAGTAGACGCAACTAGTGGGAATACCGGGATTGGCCTTGCATTAGTATGCGCTATTAAAGGCTATAAATTAGTACTGACAATGCCCGATGATAAGAGTATGGAAAGAAGACTGCTTTTAGCGGCATATGGTGCAGAAGTAGTTTTGACACCTGCAGAAGAGCTCATGGAGGGCGCTATTAACAAAGCGCTTGAGATTGCCGACTCCAAGCCTGATTCATTCATGCTAAACCAATTTAGCAATAAAGTGAACGCAAGGACCCATAAACTCACGACAGGTATAGAGATAATAGAGCAAATACCAGGGGAAATAGACGCATTTGTAGCAGGCGTTGGAACCGGGGGCACAATTACCGGGGCCGGTGAAGCGTTAAGAGAACGTTATCCGGATATAAAGCTGATTGCAGTAGAACCCAAAGAGTGCGCTGTTCTTTCCGGCGGAGAAGCGAATGTTCACGAAATGCAGGGTATTGGTCCGGGTTTTATACCCGAAATACTTAACATGAGCATATATGACGAGGTCATAGCTGTAACAACTGAAGACGCTCGACTTTTTACCAGAGAATTAGCGCTCAAAGAAGGCATACTGGTCGGTATTTCTGCCGGAGCTGCAGGTTTTGCGGCATCAAAAGTTGCAAAAAAATTAGGAAAAGGGAAAAATGTAGTAACGATTTTTTGCGATACGGGAGAAAGGTACTTAAGCACGGGTCTTTTCGATTAAGTCGGCAATACTATTATCCTCACCTAATTATGCTTTATGATTAGGGAATCTAAGTTGAAAACCCCCTTTAACTATGCTATCATTTCAATTGGTTTAAGAGTCTTTAATTTCATTTTAAATAAGAGGGAACAGTGAACAGCCAGCTATTTAAGAATTTAGTACTATGGTTAGTGATATTTGTTGCAATTATTGCACTTTACCAACTCGTGCATACCCCAAGGGTTGGGTATAAAGAAATCCCTTACAGTGAATTCCTAGCTAATTTAGACAGTGGTGAGATAAAAGACCTTGAATTTAAAGGCGAAGAAATCAACGGCCAATATGTAGAATCTACAGAGGATGCGGTAAAGAGTTTTAAAACTGTTGGGCCAGCAAATGACCAATTAATTAAAACACTAGAGGAAAAGGGGGTCACCTTTAAGTTCGATTCAGACAAAGAAGGGTCGCTTACCAGCATACTTCTAAATTGGGCGCCGCTTCTTTTACTGGTTGTAATTATGGTTTTCTTCATGAGACAGCTGCAAGCTGGCGGAAGCAAAGCAATGTCCTTTGGAAAGAACAAAGCTCGCATGCTTAGTGAAAATCAGAACAAGACCACATTTAAAGATGTGGCTGGAATTGATGAAGCAAAGGAAGAAGTGCAAGAAATTGTAGATTTCCTAAAAAATCCTAAGAAATTCACCAAATTAGGTGGAAGAATACCTAAAGGAATACTGCTTGTTGGTTCACCCGGAACCGGTAAAACACTCCTAGCTAAAGCAATAGCCGGAGAAGCTGGGGTTCCTTTTTTCATAATTAGTGGAAGTGATTTTGTAGAAATGTTTGTAGGCGTAGGAGCTTCCAGAGTAAGAGACCTCTTTGTACAGGCCAAACGACATTGTCCGTGCATTATTTTTGTAGACGAATTGGATGCTGTGGGGCGACACCGTGGAGCTGGACTTGGGGGCGGCCACGATGAGAGGGAGCAGACTCTAAATCAGCTATTGGTAGAAATGGACGGGTTTGAATCACATGAGGGAATAATTTTGATGGCCGCTACTAACCGTCCTGACGTACTTGACCCTGCACTGCTTAGACCGGGAAGGTTCGACAGACAGGTTGTAGTTCCTCGACCTGACGTTAGAGGCAGGGAAGAAATTTTGAAGGTTCATTCCAGAAATACGCCTTTAGAAGATGACGTGAAACTTTCAGTAATTGCCCGTTCAACTCCTGGATTTTCGGGAGCTGATCTAGAGAACCTGGTAAACGAATCAGCTCTGCATGCTGCAAGATTCGGCAAAACAAAAATTACCATGGAAGACTTCGAATTTGCCAAAGATAAAGTCATTATGGGCGCTGAAAGAAAGAGTCTTATTATTAGCGATTCAGAGAAAAAAATAACGGCATATCATGAAGCAGGACACGCCTTGGTCGCAAGACTGACGCCAGGGACAGATCCAATCCACAAAGTGACGATTATCCCAAGAGGAATGGCCTTGGGTGTAACACAGCAGTTGCCGGTTGAGGACCGCTACACATTGTCCAGGACTAACCTTAATGCAACTATAATGGTACTGCTAGGCGGTAGAGCTGCTGAAGAACTCGTTTTTGGGGAAAGAACCAGCGGAGCAGGCAATGACCTTGAGAGAGTTACCGACATAGCTCGTAGAATGGTATGTGAATGGGGAATGAGTGAGAAAGTCGGCCCTATCACATTTGGAAAAGGTGATGAGCAAGTATTTTTAGGAAGAGATATTGCAAAACAAAAAGACTATAGTGAAGAGACCGCAATTGATATAGATAATGAAAAGAAATCAATTGTTACAATCAACTACGAAAAGGCTAGAACTTTGCTAGAAGACAATATTGACCTGCTTCATAAAGTTGCCGAAGTCCTTTTAGACAAAGAAGTAATAAACGGCAAGGAATTGGACGAACTAATTAAAAACAATAAACCCGAACAGCACCCCTCACCATGGCAGAATCCAATTAGTCCGGAAGGTTCAATGGCCTTTAGAGAGAGTAATATAAAAGATACGTGATCTTATTAAGGCGTTTTTATAATTAATTTGGCAAATTAGGCGGTTTCTAATACTACTTCAGTTTTTAGAGCATTTGTTTAGAATTAGCCATAATAAGATAAAAAAATGGAAATCCAAGACAAAACATTCCAGGGAAAAGAAATAAATCTACCCAATGAATTTAATCTACCCCATACGGTGAGAACCCAAGTCTCACAAGAATCACTCCAGGAAAAAACTATATTAAAATGCAGGGATAAAGAACTAGAAATAGGAACCAAGACTTACATAATGGGAGTTCTTAATCTTACACCGGATTCATTTTACGACGGCGGGAAATACTCCTCTTTAGACAAAGCCCTAAAACATGTGGAGCAAATGATAGATGAAGGCGCTGATATTATTGATATTGGCGGAGAATCTACAAGACCAGGCTCATTATCTATCAACTTGGATGAAGAATGTGAAAGAGTTATCCCGGTAATCAAAGAAATCAGTAGAAGCTTTGATACAATTATATCTATAGATACCACGAAGTCCGGGGTCGCTTATGAAGCGCTCAAAGAAGGCGCTTCTATCGTAAACGACATTAGCGGTCTTAATTTTGATGAGAAGATTGCAGATGTAGCCAAAGAGTTTGATGCAGCAGTAGTATTATCCCACACCTCCTCACGTCCACAAGATATGCAAGACCATACGGATTATAGCTCGTTACTAGAGGAGATATTAGATGCGCTCAGAAAATCAATAGGGCTAGCAGTAGAAAAAGGAGTTAATAAACAAAGCATTTTGATAGATCCGGGGTTCGGATTTGGAAAAACAGCTGAACAAAACCTTATTCTTCTTAAGAATTTAAGCAGATTTTGCGAGCTTGGGAAACCGGTACTAATAGGGACCTCCAATAAATCATTCATAGGTAAAACTTTAGATGCAGACATAAATGAAAGAACAGAAGGTACAGCAGCGACAGTTGCAATCGGAATACTAAACGGAGCATCTATAGTCAGGGTTCATGACATAAGTTATATGAAAAAAGTAAGCAAGATGGTTGATGCAGTTTTAAACGTCAACTAAAGAGAAGAGAGGTCATTTTAAATAGATACCATGTTTGATACGATACTGAATTTTAGATATGTATGGGATACTTTGGACATAGCGCTTGTTGCCTTTATTATCTACTATGCACTGACGATGATAGAAGGCACCCGGGCGCTTCAAGTCTTATTTGGCTTGGTTTTATTATTCGCTCTTTTCTATATATCTCAAGAGGGTTTATTTACTCTAAACTGGATACTAGGGCAGTTCCTAGGGTCAATAATACTTATCGTAGTAATATTATTTCAACATGATATTAGAAGAGCGCTTGCTGCAATCGGAAGGCGTCCTTTCCTGCTAAAAATATCGTCGGGAAAGACTAAAGAATCATATGTAGAAGAAATAGTTAAAGCCTCAAGTTATCTTGCTAACAGGCAGATAGGAGCCCTTATAGTTATAGAGAGAAACAATAGCCTTGCCGATTTCATTGAAATTGGAATGAGAATAGATTCTCTGTTGTCTAGAGAATTAATTATAAGCATTTTTAATACGTCTTCTCCTCTGCATGATGGTGGAATTATCATTGTAGGAGACAGGATTGCCTCTGCGGGGTCTTTCTTCCCCTTAGTTACCGATCCTGACTTAGGAAGGGAGCTAGGAACTAGGCACAGAGCTGCAATTGGACTTTCTGCAGAAACTGATGCTGTAGTGGTTGTGGTATCTGAGGAAACAGGGACTATTTCTATGGCCTTAGGCGGTGAAATCTCAAGAGGTCTAGACGCAACTTCACTAAACAATGCACTTCTAGATGCACTAGGAATCAAAAGATCTAAGAAAGCCTCACCAAGTCCAACTGTTAAAACTGAGGAGAGTAAACAAGCTAATATATAGAGAACCCTCATGGTAGACTGGTTAAAACATCCATTTCAATCTAGTAACAACGGGGAGAACAAGAAGAATCCGCTTCTTAATAATATTGGGAAGAAAGTTCTTGCTGTAGCGATTGCCATATCTCTTTGGCTCGTAGCTAATCTTCAACACGATGTGGAGAAAAATGTTGCTATAGATGTCAATTATGCCAACTTGCCTCCGGGGCTTGTAGTGGTCAATAACCCGCCTGAAAAACTAAAATTAAGAGTAAGGGGACCACGAAGCCAGCTCTCATCTATAACAGCTAAAAATATGTTGTTCACGATTGACCTCTCTAATATAACAAGCGGTATGTCAAAATTTGAAATCGGCACTGACCAGATAACACCTCCAAGAGATGTACAAGTTACCGGAATAAGTCCGGCAGAAATCAAAATTGAGGCAGATAAATTAGCGGAGAAAGAAGTTCAAGTAGAGCCTAGTATTGGTCCGCCTGAAGTGGGTTATGAAATTATAGGCACGCCCGAAGTAAGTCCATCTACTGCGAGAATTGAAGGCCCAAAAAATTTGCTTTCTAAAATAAACAGCATTACAACCGATCCTGTATCCGTAAAAGGGGAAAAATCAAAATTTAGTATTGAGGTTCCGCTTCGCTCGCCCTACTCTATTGTAAATATTCTTGGCGACAATACGGTGAAAGTGACTATTGATATTAAGGAAAAAACACTAGAGAAAGAATTTAACGACCTTAATATTAGTTATATTAATTTTGATGATTTCGATTTTGAAACTAACGGGAACACTGCAACAGAGCTTGCTTTTGAAGGCCCATTTAGCATTATCAACAACCTCAACAGTAATGACATCGAGCTTTATGTTGACGGAAGCGATATAAACAAGACTAATCAAAACAAAAAACACACTTTAAAGGTTGGAGTTAACTACCCTTATAAAGATATTCTAAAACTAACTAAACAAACACCTAAAACGATTGAAATTAAGCTTAACTAGACTGGAGAATATTAGTGAATAATAGAGGAAGGCGTCTTTTTGGAACAGACGGAATTAGGGGTTTAGCAAATCATGACCCGATGACGCCTGAGATGAGCTTAAAGCTTGGTAAGGCCCTAACATATACTTTAAGACAGGGCAAAAATTCTACTAAGAAACCAACAATAGTTATAGGAAAAGATACAAGACTATCCGGCTACATTTTTGAGCAAGCCCTATCTTCGGGTATTGCATCAATGGGAGCTGACGTCTTTTTGGTTGGCCCGCTCCCTACACCGGCAATTGCATTTATTACAGTCAGTATGAGAGCAGATGCGGGGATAGTGATTTCCGCTTCCCACAACCCCTATGAAGATAATGGGATCAAGATATTTGATAGATACGGCTATAAGCTTCCTGATGAAAAAGAGATGGAAATTGAAAACTTAATCTGGAATGGTGATGAAAAATTAATGAATTCACCTCCAGAGGAAATTGGGAAAGCCTTTAGAATAGACGACGCTCCGGGAAGATATGTAGTGTTTGCCAAAAACTCATTCCCTAATGATTTAACACTAGAGGGAATTAAAATAGTTTTGGACTGCGCAAATGGGGCAGCTTATAAAGTAGCACCACTTATTTTTCAAGAACTTGGAGCGGAAGTTATAACAATAGGTGTAAACCCAAATGGTAAAAATATTAATACTGATTGCGGGTCTTTGAACCCTGCCCTACTTAGAGAAAAGGTTTTAGAAACAGGCGCCGATTTGGGTATAGCGCTTGATGGAGATGCCGATAGAGTAATCTTTTGCGATGAAAAAGGAGAACTCGTAGACGGGGATAAAATAATAGCAATATGCGCTCGGGAAATGATAGAGAAAGGAACATTGAAAGGTAACGCGGTTATTACAACTCTTATGAGTAATATGGCGCTTGAGATATATATTAAAAACCAGGGCGTAGAATTTGTTAGGACACAGGTTGGCGACAGATACGTTGTTGAGGAGATGAGGGCTCGGAAGGCTAATCTGGGTGGGGAGCAGTCAGGTCATATAATTTTTCTCGACCATACAACAACAGGCGATGGAACGCTCGCCGCACTTCAGGTGCTTGGGATAATGAAAACAAAAGAAAAGAGCCTCTCTGAGCTTGCAACAATCATAGATCTTTACCCGCAAGTATTATTAAACGTTAGAGTTGATAAGAAAAAGGAAATAAGCGATATTCCGGAGCTAGAAAAACAAATCAAAATTAATGAAAGCAGACTAAACGGAAAAGGACGCATTAATATTAGACACTCTGGCACGGAACCAATATCCAGAATTATGGTTGAAGGTGAAGATGACGCACTAATAAAAGAGATAGCTTCTGAGCTGGCTCACACAATAGAAAAAGAATTAGGAGTTAACAATTAATGCCAAAATTAAATGTAAATATAGACCACGTAGCAACCCTCAGACAGGCAAGAGGAACCAACGAGCCAGATCCGGTATTAGCAGCTTATTTGGCAGAATTGGCAGGAGCGCACGGAATTGTGGTTCATCTCCGTGAAGACAGAAGACACGTGCAAGATAGAGATCTTTATATTCTAAGAGAAACTGTAAAGACTAAATTAAATATGGAGATGGCCGCTACAACCGAGATGGTCCGCATTGCAACCGACGTTATGCCGGATATGGTCACACTTGTGCCGGAAAAACGTGAAGAGCTTACAACCGAAGGCGGCTTGGATGTTGTCGGCAACAGAAAAACTGTTTCCAAAGCCGTAGACAAGCTTAAAGAAGAAGGACTGTTTGTGAGCCTATTTATCGATCCTGATGAAAAGCAGATTAAAGCGTCAAAAGAAATCGGCGCTGATATGGTAGAGATCCACACAGGGTCCTACGCTGAAGCTGATAATGAAAAGAAAATAGAAAAGGAACTTAAGAAAATTGAATTGTCGGTTGGAATAGCGCTTGACCAAGAGTTGAGAGTAGCCGCAGGTCATGGTCTGGATTACCGAAACGTTGAGCCGATTGTATGGATTGAGGAAATTGAAGAGTTAAATATAGGACACAGTATAATTTCGAGATCAGTAATTGTAGGAATTGAAGAAGCGGTAAGTGAAATGCTTATCCTATGTAGCTAAAATACAACTTACATAGAACGAAATAGACCCCCCTAACCTTCACTACATTTAGAGCACTTGCCATATATCTCAAGCTTATAGTTTGCAACACCAAACTCGTTTAGTTTTGCAACTTGATGTAGACATGATTCAATCTGCATGTTTGCAAACTCTACTATTTGTCCACACTCTGTGCATATCATATGGTGGTGATGCTCGGTCTCAGACCTGATAGGTTCGTATCTTGCTTTACCATCACCAAAATTCCTTTCAGATGCAATACCCGATTCTTTGAATAACTTTAAGGTTCTATAAACCGTGGCAAAACCAATTGAGGGATGATTCTGCTTAATGTCTTCGTAAAGCTCTTCTACAGTTACATGTTTGCCCATGTAATTGTTAAAAAACTCGTTGAAGATAGTATCCCTTTGTTTGGTTGATTTAAGCTGCTTTCTAGCTATGTAATCGTTAAATGTTTTTCTTCTTTCCATCTTTCTTTTAGCCACAGGAGTCATTATTAAGCCCCTTTACGATATTGATATTTATTATCAAGAATAAACTAAAGTGGAAAGAATACAAGGGGTGAATACTACTAAATGGAAATAATTACCATATGATATGAGATGAGATAAGATAAGATCATATCATGGATATTTAATTTACAGTAAAAGTTTATATGATAATTCTATTCAGTAAGCACATATAAGAAGAGCTTGGCCGGTGAAGAATTTAAGAATAATCTTGAGATAAACTACTTTTATTTATTACTTCCTTGCCATAATAAACCATGTACTTGAAGGGAGATACACCCCGTCGGCTCTTTCATGCTCCTTCATCGAGTCCTTCATATCTTGAATTATATGAGGGAGTTTTTCCTGTCCAAGCTCCGCAGCTTCCCGAATTATCTCTCCTGAAGGACCTACTAATATCTGAAAGTCTATGGCTTCTTGCATGCTGGTACCAACAGGTATATGAGCATCATTTCTTTCAAACAGCTCAATATTATCAAATCCTGCTGCATTCATCATTGCTCTGGTAGTCTCTTCATCGGCTAATGAAAACGGTCCGGGACCGCAAGTTTGTGCATTGTCACTAGGAGGAGGCAGATGTTTTAACGCTATATCCTTTGCCATGCCCCAGCAAGGATTATCATTTATGGTTCTCCAAACAATCATGCATAGCTTACCGCCTGGTTTTAGTGTTTTATGAGCATTCTTGAGAGCATAAACAATATTTTGGAAAAACATCACACCAAAACGTGAATAGACTACATCGTAGTAATTTTCAGGAAGTTCATATGTTTGGGCATCGCCTAGAACAAACTTTACATTATCAAGACCAGCTTCGTCTCTTTCCTTATTTGCTATATCTAAAAATGCTTGTGTACAATCAAGTCCTAATACTTCTCCCTCGGCTCCAACTATCTCACCGATCTCAAGACAAGTCTCACCATAACCGCAGCCTATATCCAGAACCTTATCACCCGGTTTAATCTGGAAGTGATCATATGCTGAGGCGCTATGCACAGCCCCGTTCCCTGAGAGTATATGACGAAACCTATTCCATTTTGGTACTAATATTTCATTCCAACAGCTTATAAAGTCATCATTACTATCCGCCATTCTTATCTCCTTTATTCATTATAAAATATATATAAATATATTGCTCCCTTTTTGTCAAGCTCGGGTTAAGATTGTTTATAGCCATTCAATAATGAGATCAATCCGAAAACAGGGCCAGGGATAAGAAACAACATTAAGTATTTCGCATCGATAATGCCAACTAAACTACTGACGAATTGAATGCTAAAGACGGTGATTAAAAACCCTACACTCGTTACTATTGTCAGCGCCGAGCCGACATACTCTTTTGGCGCCGACATCGCCACCAATGCCGAGAACTGTGGGGAATCCCCGGCGACAACCACTCCCCAAAAGAGAAAGAAAACGAAGAATAATTCAAGTGGGGCAGCAAAAATTAACGGAGACAATAAACAGCAGATTCCCGAGGCCAGCAACTGATAAAATGCTACTGGTTTACTGCCTGTTCTTTTGGAAATTACTCCGCCCAGAGCACATCCCACTCCTCCCGCAGCAATTATCCAGAATGACCACAGCGGGATATTAATTGCATCAATATGCTCCTTTGCATAATAGGCAAGAAGTAAGGGAATAAAAGTCCACAAGGTATAAAGCTCCCACATATGCCCAAAGTAACCGAAAGCTGCTTGTCTTAGGGCTTTGGATTTGAATATTATTTGAATAGCCCGGGGATTGAATTTTGTCCCTTTGGATAAATAAGGGCCGTTGGGTACAAATATCAGCATGAATATCCCGCCGATTATAGATATTACCGAAACTGAAATAAGCACACTCCCCCACTCATAACTATGTTCAAATGATTTCAATAAATGAGGGAAAGCCGTACCAAGTACCAATGCTCCAACTAGATAACCCAGCGCCGCACCCAGACCATGCTTATACCACCCGGCGGCTATCTTCATCCCAACAGGGTATATTCCCGCCAGAAAAAACCCGGTGATAAACCGGAATATTAACAATGACGACAGCCCGTCAGAAAAGAAGAAAATTCCAAGGTTAGCTGCAGCGCCCAGAATAGAACTAATAAAGAATACGTGTCTAGGTGAAAAACGATCAGAAATTAGAAAGAAGGCAAAGAATAGAGTTCCGGAAATAAATCCCAACTGAACGGAAGATGTTATATAGCCAAGGGAAGCGGGAGACAACAATCCCCACTCCAATTGAAGATCACCCATTACGGCGTTACCGGCAAACCAGAGCGAGGTTCCCGCGAATTGAGAGAAAATTATGACTGGTAAAATCCAGGGCGGTCTCTGTTCCACAGAATTAAACTACTGCATATATTAACAAAACAAAAGCAGTATTCCCGCACATGGGCCTTACCAGCATAATTGTTCTACACTAAAGCTTCTCGCATTCAGCTTCGGGCATTACTTTCTTAAACCGTAGGTTTAATGTTCTGATTCATTTTAAATAAGTTATTTGGATCGTACTTGTTTTTTACTTGTACCAATCTATCGTAATTCGGTCCGTATGCTTCTGATATACGGGCTGTTTCTTCCTCTGTCATAAAGTTTACATATACGCTCCCATGTGCAAAAGGAGCTGATTCTTTAAAGAAATCACGCGCCCAGGAAATACACTTGTCATCCTCTTCAGGTGTGTCCCATCTACCGTGCACATTAAGCACAAAATCAGCATCTCTATGCGCATATGCAGTAGCATCAGGAGCTACCTTGTTAACCTCTCCGCCAACAAGCGCGAGGAATATCTCACACTGAGGAGACGGCAATAGTTTTGTATACTTGAGCATAACATCAATTGCATCATCGGAAACTTCCGAGAAATTATGAGATTTCCAGTAGTTGCGGGCACCGGGTGTAAGCAGGGGATCAAACGCCTGCTGCCACGCGGCAAACGGCATCACATCAATATGTTGCCCGTGTGCATCACCAAAACCCTGAATCGGTGCAATGGCTTTTTCTCCCTCTTCGGGGTCACCGTCATATACAAAAGCTAATATCACAACTTCCTTGCCATGTACTTCCTCGCTCAAGAACGGAAGAGGCGGCGCCTTGCGGAGAACCATCCATACATTTAAATCCTCCGGCATAACTTTTATATACTCAAGGTGCTTATTAATTACATCTTTTGCCTGATCAAACGGGAATACAATGAGACCCGACAGAAGGTTTGGTCCTACCGGATGGAGTTGGAACTCAAACATCGTAACTATACCAAAGTTTCCGCCTCCGCCTCTGATAGCCCAAAACAGATCGGGGTTTTCTTTCTCACTTGCTTTCACAAATTGTCCGTCAGCGGTTACAACATCTGCCGATACGAGGTTATCTACTGTCATCCCGTATTTACGGCTTAACCAGCCGAACCCTCCGCCAAGCGTGAGCCCCGCAACACCCGTTGTCGAGTTTATGCCCACAGGAGTCGCCAATCCAAAGGCTAGTGTCTCGTGATCCAAATCCCCCAGGGTCGCTCCCGGGTCTACATAGGCACGCCTCTTAGTGGGATGTACTTTCACAGACTTCATGCCTGACAGATCAATCATTAACCCGCCGTCAGAGACAGCGTTACCAGCAATGTTATGTCCCGCGCCTTTGATGGACAGTAGGATGTTATTATCGCGCGCGAAATTTACTGCCTGCACAACATCACTGGTTCCGGCGCACTGTACAATAAGACCGGGGTTTTTGTCGACCATAGCATTCCAAATCGACCGTGCCTCGTCATAACCCGGGTCCCCGTTAAGTAGTACTTGACCTTTAACTCTAGCTTTAAGTTCTTCGACAGAATCTGAGGTAATATTCCCCCTCTCTCCATCTAAAGCTGTAACTTCGATATTAGACATAATGTCCTCCATAGAAAATTGATTGTTTAGAACTACCGCTCCCTTCTTTATTGTATTATATATTTGGATTTATCTCAATATGTTGTATAGGTTGTAGAGTGCTTCTTTTGGTAAGCTCGGTTTAAAGACGTCGGAGGCATGATTTAGGATGTGAATACTTTTCGACCTTTTCGTTTTGAGTTTAATCGAAGAACGGAGCCTTTAGGATTTCACCCTTCGAGAGCCTCAGGATGCAGGGTAAGGTTCTCCGGCTTTGTCTCAGAATGACAATTGTGTGTACACGGAGAGGGAAGATAGAAGATTCTGATATAATATAATTCCGGTTAATATTTATTGTAATTATGGGAAACGGGCTCACATATCTTAATTCACTTGGTATGCACAAGGTAAAACCGGGGCTGGAACGTATAAAGAGTTTGCTGAAGGCACTCGGGAATCCTGAAGATAAAGTCCCTGGAATTTTAATTGCGGGTACTAACGGTAAAGGCTCTGTAGCTGCAACTATTGCATCAATCCTCTCAACACAGGGGTATAAAGTTGGACTGTACACTTCCCCTCACCTAATAAGCATTACAGAGAGAATCAAAATAGACGGCGTGCAGATTTGCAGTACTGATCTAAATTCAATCTTATTAGAATTAAAAGAAGTTGCTGAGAAATCTCTTTTAGAGTTACCAAGTTATTTTGAGATTATTACAGCAGCGGCATTTTTATATTTTGCAAGAGAAAAGGCAGATTTCAATGTACTTGAAGTCGGCCTGGGCGGTAGATGGGACGCAACTAATGTAATCACCCCTGCTGTATCTGTAATCACAAATATAACTCTAGAACATACTGAATATCTAGGTAAGACAATCTCTGAAATAGCGGCTGAGAAAGCGTGCATAATAAAGCACTCCATTCCTGTAATTACTGCAGCTATTGATGACGCACTTGAAGTTGTACAACAAAGAGCCAAGGAAAGTGTTTCCCCTCTTCTGTATTACGGTACTGATTTTTTCACCAAAGGAGAGTCTATAAACACTTTTGATTACAAAGGAATTTTATGGGATTTTAGGAATCTCAAATCGAATTTAAAAGGTAGTTACCAAACAAAAAATTTAGCGCTTGCAATAGCGGCAATAGAAACCCTTGAAACAAATCACCATATTTCAATCACAGAGCAGTCCATACGAGACGGCTTATCCAACATAAGCTGGGAAGGCAGGTTTGAGGTTACAAGAGAGAGTCCTCCCTTGATTTTAGATAGCGCTCACAACCCAGGGGCTGCAAAATCACTTGTGGAATCAATCAGTGAAGCCTATCCTAATACCAAGTTCACTTTTCTTATTGGAATGTTAAATGATAAGGGCCATCTACAATTTATAAAGGAAATTTGCGCTATAGCTGAAAAGTTGATCATCACCGAGGTCCCTTCTGAGCGAACTGCAGATGCAGAACAACTTTTTATGCTAGCTCAAGAACATATAGACAACGTAGAAGTAATTGAAGATTATGAAACTGCTTATTCGACGCTTCTGAATTTTAATAAGCCCTCTTGTATCACAGGCTCGCTATATCTAATAGGCGCAATTAAGAATCTAATACAAAATCCTTAACATCAAACGGGTTAGGTTATATATTAATGCGAAGGAGATAATTTAAATGGCCAAAGTCGGAATAGTACTAGACAAATTATACGTTGATCACGATAACGGTCCGGGGCATCCGGAAACTTATGAGAGAATTCTAGCTATAGTGGACATGCTAAACTACACAAAGATGATGGATGAAGTTGTAAGAATTGAGCCCAGAGACGCTACTAAAGAAGAAATAACGCTTGTACATACTCCTGAGCATTATGACAAAATAGCCTCCACAAAAGGAAAGCACAGAGTTTTTTTAGATGCCGACACCACTACTTGTGCGGTGTCCTTTGACGCAGCACTTAGAGCTGCCGGCGGGACAATAGCCGCAATAGATAGTGTGTTAAGTGGAGAAGTAGACAGGGCCTTTCCTATCGTGCGCCCTCCGGGGCATCATGCGGAAGCAGACAGACCAATGGGATTTTGCCTTTTTAATAACGTTGCAGTCGGGGCAGCCTACTTAACACAAGTAAAGGGTTTGAACCGCGTGCTGGTTATCGACTGGGATGTACACCATGGAAACGGTACTCAGCATATTTTTGAAGATTCTTCTAAGGTTCTCTATTTCTCAAGCCATCAGTTTCCATTTTATCCGGGTACAGGTGCTGCTGAAGAAGTGGGGACTGGAGATGGAAAGGGATATACCGTTAATGTACCAATGGAGCCTGGAATGGGGGACAACGAATTTATCAAAATCTTTCAAGAGATTCTAAAGCCAATTATAGACCAGTATAAACCTGAGTTTATTTTAGTGTCTGCAGGGTTTGATATATTCTTCGACGACCCACTTGGAGGTATGAAAGTTACCCCTGAAGGCTTTGCAAAACTAACAAGACAACTTACAGATCAAGCAGATAGAGTATGTAACGGAAAGATAATTTTTCTTCTGGAAGGCGGGTACAACCTGGACGGTCTTTGGATTTCTACAAAGGAAATGCTGGAAGAACTACTCGATAAAAAACGCTCAGAATATGATATTGGAGACGCAGAAACCAAGGCTGATGATTTAATTGAGAATATTAAGAAAGTTTATTCTGACTATTGGGATTTTTGAGCTTTCTTCTGCTCTTTTCTAAAGTCCCTGCCTTCTAAATAGAGGAACTCACACATTTCATAAAGCCTGGACGCTATGCGCTCCCCTATCCTTACTTCTAGGATCTCATGCTTATCACCAATTTCTTTGGCTATGTCATATGTGACATAATTAGTTGTAATTAATGTCTTTTTTGATGCATTGTAACGTTTGGAAATTAGCTGATCCAAGATGTTTAATTCCCATTCATTACTTCTTCCCTTCCCTAGCTCATCTATGACCAAAACATCGGCTTCAATAAGAGGCAGGATTACATCATTTTCTGGTGTTCCTGAAGAATAAGCTTGCTTGAGCTCTGAAAGAAGATAGAAGAAATCCTTAAACATACATTTCACACCGTGCTTGAGCGTAAGCTCAGATATTGTGCCAACCGCCAGGTGAGTCTTACCCAAGCCCGAAGGCCCCATAAGTAAAAATCCGTCTTTGGTAGGATATTTCTTAACAAACTCCTGCTTGGCATATTTGAGCGCTTTTTGTAAAGCCGTATTCATTCTTTTGGGATCCAAGCCTGCGTCCACTTGTAAGACATGGGAGTACTTAGCAGGAATGCCCGCTATGTTGTAAAGTTTGACGTTTCTTCTAATCACTCCACAATGCTTACAGAGCGCAAGATAAGAATATCCATTTTCATTATCTGACAGAATATTTCCTGAACCTCCGCACTGTTCACAATTTTCTATACACTCGCAGAGAAGAGCCCTGGCATTGGTGGACGAATCATCTATTACAAAACCAGTCCAGTGGCAGTTATCACAACCTATTTTATTGGATTCTCTACTCAAGGTTGTCCTCGGTAAGAGTAGATATATTTTTTAGACAATATTTATTAGAGATTATCTCATTACGGAAAGAAACTAAACTTTCTTCAAGCGCTTGCTGAGTCATATGACGAGCTCTGTCACCTAAAATGTTTTTTGCTTCGAGAAGAATTTGCTCCCTCTCTAACTCTGGCAATTTCATAAAGAATGTCTGTAACGACTCTTCTTCAATCTTAACACAAAGACTTAATATATTAGGATTATTTTTATCGGCTGATGTTAAAAGATGCTCTTTCATATCGAGATAATAGCTTTTAATGACCCCTTCTTTTTCAGATTCTATGTATTTATTAAGTTGATTAACAATATTTGCTAATGTATCTACAGCATCCAGGGAATAGTCCTTGTCTATATTTTTCCCGATTATTGGCCTGAATTCCTCTATAGAATTATTTATATGCTCCACACACTGCTTTAAGTTTCTTATTGAGCTTGCATCCTTTCCATGGATTTTTTGACTGTTTTCAAACGCACGATTTATTCCTTTTAATATAACCTCTTTAGGAATCTCTTTGTTTCTCCATTCGAGTATTAAGCTATAGTCCATTGAAGATAGCATTATCCCCTTTCCTGCTAAGGAATGAAAGTATTTCTCTATATCCTTTAAGTAATCAGAATTGTTCCCCATAGGGATTAATTATTCTAAACCAATTTTAAGAAATTCCAAAAGAAATAACTTGCTGTAAGTATACAGACCCACGTTAAATAGCTACAAGCATTGAGCGATACTAAGCAATAGAGGGTTTAGTCGTGAACTTGTTAATTGGGTTGAATCTGAAGATGTAGCACCCAAATTCTGAACAT
>SPCL01000110.1 GCA_004525335.1 Thermodesulfobacteriales bacterium | reverse complement strand
GTTAAGTTGTCTACATCCCATTTCATAAGCCCATAAGAAGCTTCAAGTGAATCCACATTTGCGGACTCAGAAGCTACCTGGTTGGCAAGCGAATCTACTGTGTCTCGTGCAACAATGCCCTTTTCCTGTAAAGTTAATGACTGATCATATTTTCGTTTTAGTTCGTTTAAATTAGCATGTGCTGACTTTAAGCGAGCTTCAGATTCTTTTAACCTGAGAACTCTTCTAGGATCTTCAAGTACTATTAGAGGATCACCTTTTTTTACTTCCTGACCAAGAACTACCTTCTTTTCAGTGACCCATCCTCCAACATCGGCAATTAAATCAATTGTTTGGCCGCCTTCAATTCGGGCCAAGAAGCTAGTAGTTCTCCATACCTCAGTTGAAAGAGCTTCCTGAACTCTGACAGGAGAGACGCGCTCTTCTCTCTCAGCTTCAAAAGCTGATGAACGCACGGAGATCATACGAACGTATAATCCCAGCAAAAGCACTATAAAAGCTGCCAATAAGCCGAAAAACCAAATCCATTGTTTTCTAGTTTTTGAATTGCTCATTTTCATTAACCTGCATCTATAAACTAATACCAAATAAGTTTAGCACAAGATATTGTATTGAATATAATTCATTTCTCTAGAATATTACTTTGAGGCTAAACCGTTCCCTTCGTTTTGATACGGCATAATTGTCCATGATTATTGGTTTTTCTCAAGAACTCATTTCGCGAGCAGGGGAAAACGTTCAATGCCCTGGGTCAGTTGGAGCGTTATCTTAAAGTTGTTTTTACTTTTTTCTCAGAAGTGGTTGATTTTTTTAGGTATTTTTAGTAAGATTGAAACAAAACCCAGTATTGATAGGAGTAAGAGATGGCACCTACTAAACCCATGACGAAGTCACAGCTTTCTACCCACATAGCGGAGAAAGCAGGAATTACAAAAAAAGCGGCTACTGAAATCCTTGATGAGATAGCTGCTGTTGCCTACAAAGAGGCAAAGAAGAACAAGCAGTTCACAATTCCCGGTATTGGCAAATTAGTTTTAGATAGACGTAAAGCTAGAATGGGAAGAAACCCTGCAACTGGTGAGACAATTAAAATTGCCGCCAAGAAGGTAGTAAAATTCAGGGTTGCCAAGGCCTGTAAAGACGCTGTTGTAGGCTAAGAGGTCTCCTAGCATTCTATTCTTAAGTTCTTATGCAAATCTTGCAGCGGATCTGAATATTCCAGGACAAGGTTATAAAATTGGTATGCTCAAAAAGTAATTAAGTATTGCCGAACAATTTGGAATCTCTATTTTATAAAGAGATTTTACGTCAGTTGTTTTTTTGATCCTTTTTAATATCTGAAATCTTGTCGAATATTTTCCGGGCTAATAGCGACTTTGGCATGAGTGGGAGTTCTTCAACGCTATTGCCATATATGAGGTGGGCTATATTTGTGTCCTCTTCAAATCCGGCACCAGACTGAGACACATCATTAGCAACAATTAGATCTACATTTTTCTTTTTTAACTTTTCTTTGGCATTCTTAATTAAATTATCCGTCTCCGCGGCAAAACCTATAACAATCCTGCCATTTTTCTTCTTTCCAATATCATGGAGAATATCCTTGGTGCGTTTAAGTTCTAATATTTTATTTTTGTCGTCTTTTTTGATTTTCCCATTATGCAGCTTTGTCGGAGTATAGTCACCCACTGCGGCAGCTTTAATTACAACAGTGGACCAATCAAGATGCTCCATGACAGATTTATACATTTCATCTGAGCTTTCTATGTTTATCGTCTTAACACCGGGAATAGGACATAAGCTTGATTTCCCCGAAATTAGTACTACCTCTGCGCCCCTATTTAACGCTTCTCTTGCAAGAGCATAACCCATCTTGCCACTAGAGGGATTGGAGATATATCTAACCGAATCGATAAATTCTCTTGTGGCGCCGGCTGTCACAAGTACCTTTTCCTTGCTCATATCGTCAGGCGTTAGAGTTTTTTCAATCTCTCCCAGGATAACCTCAATCTCAGGCAGGCGACCCTTTCCTTCCCATCCGCACGCGAGATTGCCTTCTTCAGGTTCCATAATGATAAATCCGCGCTCTCTTAATTTTGCTATGTTTTCCTGAACCGCCGGGTTTTCATACATGTTTACATTCATGGCAGGGCACAGTACGATTGGCGCCTTGGTTGCCAGAACAATTGTAGAGAGAAGACTATCTGCAATTCCAGAGGCAAGCTTTCCAATAAAGTTGGCAGTAGCAGGGGCAATCACTATAAGGTCTGCATTATCGGCAAGAGTTATGTGGCCTATTTCTGATTCCCACTCAAGATCAAATGTATTAATAGCTACTTTATTGCCGGACAATGTTTGAAGTGTAAGAGGGGTAATAAACTCTGTGGCATTCTTAGTCATAACTACTTGTACAGAGACATCTTTTTTGATTAGTCCCCTTACAAGCTCGCAGGATTTATAGGCCGCTATCCCGCCAGTGACTCCAACTATTATATTTTTTTCTTTCATAATATGCATTTTTATTCTCTCTCTGTCTCAATAGTATAGGAAATAAGACCAAATTGGCAAACGGAATTAAAATGATTTTACTGATCTTGAAAACAATACTTGACAAAAAGATAATAGGTGCATATACTCGTAAATAGATTTAACAATAAAAATACTAGTATCAGAGAAAACAAAATGAAAGGAAAGATAAAAGACCCAAAACCTCAAATAGATTTAAAGGCATTTGCAGAGTGCGGGCAGTGTACCTGCTTTAATTTGCGGAAGGCATCAAGAATTGTCACCCAGTATTTTGATGATTCTATGAGATCAATCGGACTGCGTGGAACTCAGTTTACTTTGCTTGCAAGTGCATTCGCATATAGTCCTATTACGGTAACCCACATGGCTGAGATTATGGTGACTGACCGCACTACGCTTGGGAGAAATTTGCGGCCAATGGAGAAAAGCGGGTTTATAAAAGTAGAGCTTGGAGATGACCGCAGGACACGTATAGTGAAATTAACTGATGCCGGGAAAGAGAAACTTCAAGAAGCTTATCCTCTATGGAAGAAGGCTCAGCAAGATGTAAAAATGAAAATGGGATCACAGAATTGGAGTTCAATGATCTCTAAGATCTCTAACCTCATTGATCAAATGCAAGGAAGCTAAAAAAAGCAATTTTAAGGATAAGGTTGTCATAATTACGGGGGCTTCAAGTGGTATCGGCCGGACCACGGCACTTGAGTTCGCTCGGGAAGGAGCAAAAACAGTCTTAGTTTCCCGCCCTGCCGACAAGCTAGGAGGAGTGGCGGATGAGATCAGATGTTTTAACCCTAATGTTTTGGTTGTGCCTACAGACGTATCGGATGCTGGTCAGGTTCACCAAATGGTAAAAACGGTTTTATCAGAATTCGGCAGAATTGATGTTCTCTTTAATAATGCCGGGAGTTCATATGTTGGTCGTGTAGAGGATGAAAACTTTATTGAAAATGTAAAGAAGATTATGGATGTCGACTACTTCGGAACCGTTTACACTACTAAGGAAGTTCTGCCTGTAATGCAAAAGCAGGCTTCAGGTCATATAATGAATATGTCATCTGTTGTAGGGAAGAAAGCGTTTCCTCATTTCGGAGGATATTCCTCAGCAATGCACGCCATTTCGGCATTCACCGATTCATTAAGACAAGAACTCTCCGGAAGTGAAATCAATGTCTCGATTATTCATCCCACTTTAACACAAACCTCCCTTCTAGAGCACGTTAGACCCGAGGATATGCCCCCGCCTTTTAGAGGGATGACTCCCATATCTGTTGAATTGGTTGCGAAGGCTGTTGTTAACGGCGTCTACTATAATCAAGCGAGAATAATCGTTCCATTTCAGCCAAGGTTGTTACTTCTTGCTGATTCAATCTCGCCCCATATTGGAGATTTAATTGTAAAGCTTTTGTCTAACAAGGTTTTCTCCAGACTGTTTGGTACGTATCGGGGTAAGTTATATCACGAATATAAATATTAGTAATTTCCTAAGGAGAGCTTATCTCGCTTGAGGGAACACAGAGTCAATTAGGAATGAGACTTGCAATCAGATTCGGAATCTCCTCAAATAGTAAGCAAATGGAGGGAGAACGCGGAACTGATTTAGTCATAACCCATATTTAACATGTAAAATGCTCGACGATTTCCTAACCGTGCTTGATGCTGAACCGACTCAGACTGAGGTCGTAGACAAGCTTCTCAGAAGTGAAACGGATGTTGTCATAAACCTCATCTCACTCTACAAAGCACCGGGAGGGGGGATGGCAAGTTTTTGAAAATAATCTAGTGCGGAAGTAACTAACAATTTCATATTCTATGTAAAGCTCTCTCTACTTGCACCTTAATAGCTCCAATCACCATCTAAAAAAAGCGTTTATCTTAGACTAGATACTTGAGATAAAAAGAGATAACTTGTTCTCATTCGGGTAGGATAAAGCTACCTGTACGTCCACTGCAGAGTTGGCATTCCATATACATAAAATACGGTAAGTGTAAATTGATAGGTATATAGATGACGAATAAAGTTTTATCCCACGATAATATTGATGTCCCTTCAGCAATTTTTCCAGTAAGCACAAAGGTTGGAAGATGGGTATTACTTGCAACTATTCTCGGCTCTAGTATGGCCTTTATAGATAGTACTGCTATGAACGTAGTGATTCCGGTGCTTCAATCCGAGCTTAACGCGACAATCCCACAGGTTCAGTGGATAATGGAAGCGTATGCTCTCTTTATGTCGTCGCTAATGCTTTTGGGAGGCTCACTTGGAGATAAGTTTGGAAGAAAGAGAATCTTTGCGCTGGGCATAGTTCTGTTTACAGGAGCCTCAATATGGTGCGGTCTCTCCCCAAATACAAGTCAACTTATTATTGCCAGAGCTTTTCAAGGGGCAGGAGGCGCGCTTCTAATACCGGGGAGCCTCGCAATTGTTAATATATCTTTTAGTGATCAGCGCCGGGGTAGAGCTATTGGAATCTGGTCTGGCTTTACAGCTATAACAACTACACTAGGTCCTATTCTGGGTGGATGGCTTGCTCAGAACCATTCGTGGCGCTTAGTCTTTTTTATCAATGTCCCCCTTGCGTTAATTGTTCTGGGAATTCTTTATTTCCGAATTCCCGAGAGTAAGAAAGGCAGCGGAGAGGGCAAACTCGATCTATTGGGATCGTTACTTGTAACTTTAGGTTTAGGCTGCATAGTGTTTGGATTAATAGACTCGGCCAATATTGGCTTTGGACATCCCAAAGTGATTATCCCTCTAATTGTCGGGGGGCTTAGCTTATTAGGTTTTCTTTTCCATGAGAGTCGGACATCTTCCCCTATGATGCCTCTTAATCTTTTTAAGTCAAAGACTTTTCGTGGCGGAAATTTTATTACGTTATTGTTCTGGGCTGCATGGAGCGGGGCGATATTCTTTATTCCCTTTAATCTCATACAGTTACAAGGTTACTCTGCTGCAAGCGCAGGTCTTGCCTTTGTTCCTCTTGTGCTTGCTCTCTTTATATTCTCTCCCTGGGCAGGAGGGCTTGTTGCAAAATACGGTGCTAAGCTGCCGTTAATTGCGGGGACAATATTGGCCTCTATCGGCTTTTTTCTGTTTACTCTGCCCGGTATTGGCGGGAACTACTGGACTACTTTCTTCCCAGCTATTACCGTATTGGGAGTAGGGATGGCTATCCTGATCCCCCCTCTCACAACTGCCGTGATGGAATCTGTCGAACTTAAGGAGTCAGGAGTTGCATCCGGAATAAATAACACTGCTGGTAGAATAGCAGGGCTTTTGGCAATTGCCGTGATGGGAGTATTTGTATTATCTACATTTAATAAAAGTCTGGACTTTGAGCTTGACTCTGTGGAACTCCAACAGGAGGTAAGACAGTCCATCGACGATCAGCGTATCAAGATACTGCTCATTGAAATACCGGAGAACATTGAATATGAAACTAAGACTTATATAAAAAATGCAATTAATCTATCCTTTTTAGCCAGTTTTAGACTGATGATGCTTATCTCTTCGGGACTAGTTCTGTTTTGTACTTTTGTAGTCTGGTTCTCAATTGAAAGAAGGAAAGCGGGATAGCGTATCTTCTTTTGGAAGTATAAAACTTTTTTAGGTTTCAACTCGTATTTCTGATAGGTTAATTACTGTTGTATATTTTAATGGAAAACCGGTGTTAGTTTAGTAAACTCTCATAAGGAGATAAACATGTCTGAGAAAGTTAAAAAGACTGAAGAAGAGTGGCGTGAAATCCTCACTGAAGAGCAGCATTATGTAACTAGACAAAAAGGAACGGAAAGACCCTTTACCGGACAGTATAATGACCACAAAGAGCAAGGCGTATACAAGTGTGTGGGTTGTGGAAAGGAACTGTTCAGATCAGATAAAAAGTTCGAATCAGGTACAGGCTGGCCCAGTTTCACGGAGCCTGCAAACCAAGGACATATATCTACAGAGGCCGACGGAAGTCTTGGAATGATGAGGACCGAAGTCCTTTGTAGTAGCTGCGACGCACATTTGGGCCATGTATTTCCTGATGGGCCAAACTCTACCGGGCTTCGATACTGTATAAATTCTTGCGCACTGGACTTTGAGAAAGAAGACGATAATGACTAGGCTCCTTTCTTTCATAAAACACCTGTAATAAAAAATTAAGCAGCCTTTTTTTAATTCTTTCATCTGAAATTCAAGGACGCGCTCCAAAGTTACTAAAACCAAAACTAAGAAAAGGACAAATAATGGAACTAAATACCTTTATGGATGAAGTTGTCGCGAAAAACCCGGGTGAAACAGAATTTCATCAAGCGGTAAAGGAAATTGC